>JAEZVQ010000179.1 GCA_023420745.1 Actinomycetes bacterium | reverse complement strand
AGATGACTTCGCCGTTACCTCACATGAAGTCCGGATCCGAGAACGGCATGTTGAACTCGATGGACTCCAGCGACTTCAGGAAATCCGCGTCAACGTCAGGCATGCGGAAGTCCGCGGCAATGTAGTCGCTTTCCGCCAGCGCCTCGGCCGTGGGCTCGACCGAAATGCGGTTGTAGCGAGCCAGACCCGTCCCCGCGGGGATGAGCTTACCGAGGATGACGTTTTCCTTGAGACCAGACAGCGGATCCGACTTCGAGCTCATCGCCGCTTCGGTGAGGATCTTCGTAGTCTCCTGGAACGACGCTGCAGCCAGCCACGAATCCGTAGCCAGCGACGCCTTAGTGATACCCATCAGTTCCGGACGACCGGCGGCGGGACGCCCACCTTCGGCCACGGTCTGACGGTTAACGCGCTTGAACTCGGCTTCGTCCACAAGCTGACCAGGCAACAGCGTGGTGTCACCCGGATCGTCGAGGACGGTGACGCGACGCAGCATCTGACGGACGATGACCTCAATGTGCTTGGAGTGGATGTCCACGCCCTGCGAGCCGTACACTTCCTGAACCTCAGACACCAGCTGGCGCTGAGTTTCGGACTTGTTGCGGATGCGCAGCATCTTCTTCGGGTCAATGCGGCCGGTGGTCAGCTTCGTTCCGACGCTAATGTGTTCGCCTTCGGAAACGAGCAGTTCCTGGCGACGCGACACCGGGATCTGGAGGTCTTCTTCACCGTCGTCACGGGTGATCACGATCATCCGCGACGTCGGGTCGGATTCGTCAATGTGGACGCGACCGGCTGCTTCGGCCATCAGAGCCTCGCCCTTCGGGGTGCGTGCCTCGAAGAGCTCCTGCACGCGCGGCAGACCCTGGGTGATGTCCGCAGCCGAAGCGGCACCACCGGTGTGGAAGGTCCGCATCGTCAGCTGAGTACCGGGTTCACCAATCGACTGTGCGGCAATAATGCCAACAGCTTCGCCGATATCAACGCGCTTGCCGGTGGCGAGCGAACGCCCGTAGCAGGCCGCGCAGGTGCCGACCGCCGACTCGCAGTTCAGGACGGAACGCACCTTAATCTCGGTGATCCCCGCCTTGATGAGCGTGTTAATCGCCACGTCACCAATGTCTTCACCGGCGGCAACAATGACGTTACCGTCTGCGTCGACCGCATCGGCGGCGAGGGTTCGCGCGTAGGCAGTAGTCTCCACCCCGTCGGCACGGTGCGCCACGCCATTGTCATCAACGGTGGCGATGGTCATCACCTGACCGCGACGGGTACCGCAGTCTGCTTCGTGAACGATGACATCCTGGGACACGTCGACGAGACGACGGGTGAGGTACCCGGCGTCCGCCGTGCGCAGCGCGGTATCGACGAGACCTTTACGCGCACCGTGGGTGGCGATGAAGTACTCGAGGACGGACAGACCTTCACGGTAGTTCGACTTGATCGGACGTTCGATGAGCTTTTGCTTCGGGTCGGACACCAGACCGCGCATACCGGCAACCTGGCGAATCTGATCCCAGTTACCACGAGCCCCAGACGACACCATGCGGAACAGGGTGTTGCGTTCGGGGAACGCGGATTCCATGGTGTCGCCGATGGCGCGCGTCGCCGACGTCCAGGTTTCCACCAGACCGTTGTAGCGTTCCTCAGCGGTGATCTTACCGGTGTCGTAGTCGCGCTGAATCTTGTCAGCCTTCGCCTCGTAGGTGGCGAGGATTTCGCCCTTCTGCGGCGGCGACACGATGTCGGCAAAGGAAATCGTGATCCCCGACCAGGTCGACCAGTAGAACCCGGCGGACTTCAGCGCGTCGAGCGACTCCGCGACGAGAACCTTCGGGTAGGACTCGGCGAGGTCGTTGATGATCTTGCCCAGGCGCTTCTTGTCGACGACCCCTTCGACGTAGGGGTAGTCGTGCGGCAGCTGGTCGTTGAAGATCGCGCGACCCAGCGAGGTTTCGAGTTCGATGGCGTCGCCTTCGCTCCACCCTTCCGGCGCAGTCCAGTCGGCGGGTGGCACGACGTCGTCGAAACGAATGATCGCACGCGCATTGAGGTCGAGATCCCCGCGATCGAACGCCATGATCGCTTCGGCCTGCGAGGTGTAGCGCGGGAGGATCGGGTTGCCGTCCTCGTCGCGACGCACCGGCAGTGCCGGATCCGGGTTCGACGTCAGGTGGTACAGACCGATAATCATGTCCTGCGCGGGCATGGTTACCGGGCGACCATCCGAGGGCTTGAGGATGTTGTTGCTCGACAGCATGAGGATGCGCGCCTCCGCCTGGGCTTCGGCCGACAGCGGGAGATGGACAGCCATCTGGTCACCGTCGAAGTCGGCGTTGAACGCGCCGCAGACAAGCGGGTGAAGCTGGATCGCTTTACCTTCGATGAGCTGCGGTTCAAACGCCTGGATGCCGAGGCGGTGCAGCGTCGGTGCGCGGTTGAGCAGCACCGGGTGTTCGCGAATCACCTCGTCGAGGACGTCCCACACCTCGGGGCGGGAACGATCGACCTTGCGCTGCGCCGAACGGATGTTTTGCGCGTGCTTCTTTTCGATCAGGCGCTTCATCACGAATGGCTTGAACAGCTCCAGTGCCATCTGCTTCGGCAGACCGCACTGGTGGAGCTTGAGCTGCGGACCGACAACGATGACGGAACGACCCGAGTAGTCGACGCGCTTACCGAGCAGGTTTTGACGGAAACGCCCCTGCTTGCCCTTGAGCATGTCGGAAATCGACTTGAGCGGCCGGTTGCCCGGCCCGGAGACCGGACGACCGCGACGACCGTTGTCGAACAGCGCGTCCACTGCTTCTTGCAGCATGCGCTTTTCGTTATTGACGATAATTTCAGGCGCGTTGAGGTCAATCAGTCGCTTCAACCGGTTGTTGCGGTTGATCACGCGACGGTAGAGATCATTGAGATCCGACGTCGCGAAGCGACCCCCGTCAAGCTGCACCATCGGGCGCAGATCCGGCGGGATCACCGGGATCGCGTCGAGAACCATCGCCTCGGGGACGTTGTTCGTCGACAGGAACGCGTTGATGACCTTGAGCCGCTTGAGGGCGCGGGTCTTACGCTGTCCCGAACCGGTGTTGATAATTTCGCGCAGCTTCGCCGCTTCGCCTTCAAGGTCGAAGTCCTTGAGGCGTTTTTGCACGGCTGCCGCACCCATCGCGCCCTTGAAGTAGATACCGTAGCGCGCGTGCATCTCACGGTAAACGAGGTCGTCGCCTTCGAGGTCACCGACCTTGAGCTCGGTGAAACGCTCCCACACGCGGTACAGGCGCTCAATCTTCGTCTCGTAAGACTTGCGCATCTGCGCCATTTCACGGTCGAAACCGCGGCGAGCACGCTCGCGTGTCTCCGGCTTCGTCTCTTTCGCTTCCATTTCGGCCAGACGGGCTTCTGCACGCTCGGCAATCTGGTTGATCGCTGCGTCGCGGCGATCTTCGAGGCGCTTGCGTTCAACTTCGAGTTCCGCCTGGAGGGTAGGCAGATCCTCGGCGCGACCGCGTTCGTCAACCTCGGTAATCATGTATGCCGCGAAGTAGATGACCTTCTCCAGGTCCTTCGGGGCGAGGTCGAGCAGGTACCCCAGGCGTGAAGGCACGCCCGTGAAGTACCAGATGTGGGCGACGGTTGCCGCGAGTTCAATGTGTCCCATGCGTTCACGACGCACGTCGGCACGCGCTACCTCAACGCCGCAGCGTTCACACACGATGCCCTTGTAGCGCACGCGCTTGTACTTACCGCACGAGCATTCCCAGTCGCGGGTCGGACCGAAAATCCGTTCGCAGAACAGACCTTCCTTCTCCGGCTTCAGGGTGCGGTAGTTGATCGTTTCAGGTTTCTTGACTTCACCGTGGCTCCACGAGCGGATGTCATCCGCAGTGGCCAACCCGATGTGCAGCTTCTCGAAAGTGTTGGCGTCAATCAAGGTAAAACTCCCTGTGTCTTACACCTGGTCCAGCGTCGGGTTTGTCCGCTACCGTCCTCGCCCGCTGGAGGCGGGGACGGTGTCTTCGAGCTCACGTGGCGCACCCCTCGGTGTACGAATCCGGGTGCGACCGGGGTGGAGCCCGAAGACGGACCGTTACAAGTCGTCGAGGTTCACACCGGCATTGGGACGCGTGTTGAGCGTGATGCCGAGTTCTTCCGCAGCGAGACGCCCGCGATCACGCGACTGCGTGAGGTCGATGGCGTTGCCGGCTGCGTCGAGACCTTCAACATTGAGACACAGTGAACGCATCTCGTACATGAGGACTCGGAAGGATTCGGGGATGCCCGCTTCCGGAATATCCTCACCCTTGACGATGGAGTTAACCACCGCGATGCGCCCCTGCATGTCGTCGGACTTGATGGTGAGCAGCTCTTGGAGGGCGTAGGCTGCGCCGTACGCTTCCAAAGCCCACACTTCCATTTCGCCGAAACGCTGACCGCCGAACTGTGCCTTACCACCGAGCGGCTGCTGGGTAATCATCGAGTACGGACCGGTGGAGCGTGCGTGGATCTTGTCGTCGACGAGGTGGTGCAGC
The DNA here is from genome assembly GCA_023420745.1 of Actinomycetes bacterium. Taxonomy (GTDB): domain Bacteria; phylum Actinomycetota; class Actinomycetes; order Actinomycetales; family Actinomycetaceae; genus Gleimia. The sequence goes on along the minus strand of JAEZVQ010000179.1, from coordinate 626 downwards.
TTGAGCATGTAGGTGTATCCGACAGCGATCGGGTACGGGAACGGTTCACCGGAGCGACCGTCGTACAGCTGTGCTTTACCTTCGTCGTTGATCAGTCGATCCCCGTCGCGGTTGGGCAGCGTGTGACGCAGCAGCCCCATGAGGACGTCTTGCTCGACACCGTCGAACACGGGGGTGGCGACGCGGGTGCGTGCCTCCGCCTTGAGACCTTCCTCCGGGATGTACTTCGCCCAGTTTTCGCCGTTCTTCAACGCCTCGGTGACGTCCCACCCCATGGCAGCAATCCACCCGAGGTGGAATTCGAGCACCTGGCCGACGTTCATACGACCGGGGACACCCATCGGGTTGAGGATAATGTCGACCGGGGTACCGTCTTCGAGGAACGGCATGTCCTCAACGGGAAGCACCTGGGAGACGACGCCCTTGTTACCGTGACGACCCGCGAGCTTGTCACCGATGGTGATCTTGCGGCGCTGCGCGACGTAGACGCGCACCTTCTGCTTGACACCGGGCTGGAGCTCGTCCTCATCGTCATTGGCTTCGCGAACACCGATGACGATGCCGGATTCGCCGTGCGGCACACGCATCGAGGAGTCGCGCACCTCGCGTGCCTTCTCGCCGAAGAT
>JAEZVQ010000102.1 GCA_023420745.1 Actinomycetes bacterium | reverse complement strand
CTGCATATCGGTGACGCGCTCGATGAGATAGCGGTCGTGCGAAATGACGATGAGGGTACCTGGCCACGAGTCGAGCAGTTCTTCCAATGCGGTGAGCATCTGTGAATCGACGTCATTCGTCGGCTCGTCGAGGACGAGCACATTCGGCTCATCGAGCAGCAGCATGAGGATCTGGAGACGACGCTTTTGCCCACCGGAGAGGTCATCGACGCGGGCATTGAGGTGTTCGGCAGCAAATCCTAGGCGCTGGAGCAGCTGTGCCGGCGTGTATTCCTTGCCATCGATGGTGAAGGAAGCGCGGGTACGTGCGAGCACCTGGTGAACCCGGTCGTTGCCAATGTCACGCAGCTGCGAAAACTGTTGGTCCAGGACGCCGAGACGCACGGTTTTCCCGATTTTTACCCGCCCTCGACTGGCGGTCACAGCACCGGAGATCAATGAAATCAGGCTGGTCTTGCCCGCGCCGTTGGCACCGAGCAGCGCGAGCCGATCCCCCGGCCCGATCCGCCAAGTCACGTCATGAAGGAGTGTGCGCGTCCCGAAGGTGATGTCGACGCCCTCAATGTCGATGACATCTTTCCCAAGGTAGGCCAGCGACAAGCGTTCCAAGGCGATGGAGTCACGCAGTTCGGGAACGTCAACGATCAGCGCATTCGCCGCTTCAATACGGAACTTCGGTTTCGACGTGCGCGCCGGAGCACCGCGACGAAGCCACGCGAGTTCTTTCCGCATGAGGTTGGCTCGCTTGCGTTCGGTGGCCGCGCGGATCCGGTCGCGTTCAACTCGCTGCAGCACCCACGCCGCATAGCCGCCCTCAAACGCTTCGACACAACGGTCGTGAACCTCCCAGGTCAGTGTGCACACTTCGTCGAGGAACCAGCGGTCGTGGGTAATGACGAGCAGCGCCCCTTGACCGCGTGCCCACCGCTGCGTGAGGTGCCTGGCAAGCCACGCGATACCGGCAATGTCAAGATGGTTGGTCGGTTCGTCGAGGGCGAGGAGATCACAGTCGGCGACAAGAGCCCGAGCGAGGTCAACGCGGCGACGTTCACCCCCGGAAAGCGTATGGATCGGCGCCTCCCAATCGAGGGTGGAGACGAGTCCGTCGACAATGTCGCGCGTGGTCGGATTCGTCGCCCACTCGTGGGTGGCGAGGTGCCCGACAATACTCTCCCCCACGGTGGCGTTGGCATCGAGGGAGTCGCGCTGGTTGACGACTTCAATCCGCAGGTCGCGTCGGGGCGTCACCTTCCCGCTGTAGTCGCTGTTTTGCCCCGTGAGGATCGACAGCAACGAGGTTTTCCCGTCGCCATTTTTCCCCACGATGCCGATCCGCTCACCTTCATGAACAGACACGTCGACACCGTCGAGAACGACGCGGGTGGGATAGTCGAGGTGGAGGTCTTCGGCAACGATTAACGGCTGTGCCACGAGGATCCTCCTCCTTCGTCAACGGGGTTGCTTCCCGCGCCCGCATTGTCGAACGTGCCGGGGGCGGTGACGACGGCATACCCGCGTGTTCCTCGCCGCCACTGTTCGACCGTGGTGGCTTCGAGCGGCACGGTGTCATCGGTGGTGGCCGGTCGCGACATGCCGGTGGCGACGAGGATGGTCACCGCTTCACTCGCACGCGTCTCAGCTCGATCGATCGCGGCGAGACGCTGGGCGTGTGACACCGCCGCGTCAGCGCTATCGCACGCGATCGCAACAGTAGGACCCGAGCCCGAGAGGATCGCACCGGGCTGCGCGAAGGCTTCCCGGTACACTCCTCGCCCCCGCTCAGTCGAGCTGAGATCGGGGCGCAGCTGCCATGCGGCATGCTGGAGGTCATTGGTCAAAACGTGAGCCACCGCTTCACCGCTGGCGTTCCTCCACGTCCGAGCAAGCTGGTCAAGCTCAGACGAGGCGCGCCCAGGCTGACCACCATGCCGGTCTGCCGTGGCAATGGCAGGAGCCGACAGCGGCACTCGACCGGAATCGAATCGGCGAAAAACCTCGGGGGTTGACAACCCGGTTGGCGACACGATGAGCACCCAGTGGTGTGCGATGTCACCGCCGCGCTCCACCGGCAGCGGGGTGACGCGATCCCCGTAGCCGTTTCCTTCGACGATTCCTCCGTGAAGGCACGCCGGGACGTCCGCTCCGAGATCTCGACCGAGACGATCAAGGAGGTCGCCTACCTCCTTGGGATTGAGGTCAAGAACCTGCGCGAGATTGGTCATTTGCGCGGCGGCAACGAGTGCCGCAGCGGCATCGGCTGACCCGCCTGCCATCCCTCCGGCGGCGGGGATACGTTTGGTGACGTGAATGTCGATGACCCAGTTGGGGATGTCAGCGTCGGTGTCCACGTCGCTGGCGGGCGCATGGTCGGCTCGGGCAGTTGTCCCGCCGCATGCCTCCCACACCGCGATGACGGCACGACGCGCGAGGTGGCGGGTGACGTCGAGGTCAACGAGTGCGCGGTCGGCGTCGGAGTCTCGCTCGGTCACGGTGGTGACGAGGAAGGGGAATCCCTGGCGGTGTCGATCCTCATCGTTGGCGACCCGGCAGTGCAGGCGCACCTCGTCGCGAATGTCGAGGGTTTCAAAAACCGTGTGAAGCGGGTGTTTCCCCTGGGAATCGAGCTGTCCGACGTGGAGGCAGAGGTTGACTTTCGCCGGCGCTGTCGCGGTGACGTCGACGGTGTGCACGGCTACGCCGTACAGGCACGGTGGTGCCGGATCACATGTGCTCATTGAACCGTTCCCCTATTCGCCGCGGCACTGCCGGGCGCGCACCTGTGCGGCGCGGGCAATGGCGGCAAAGTCCTCGATGGTGCAGGTTTCCCCGCGTCGCGTCGGGTCAATCCCGGCGTCGTTGAGGATCGCTTCGGATTGTGCGGCACCTCCCGCCCACGTCTTGAGTGCCGCGCGCAATCCTTTTCGTCGTTGCGAGAAGGCCTGGTCGATGACGGTGAACAGTGCCTCACGCTCGACGTCGTGAACCGCGGGAATATCGTCGCCCGCACCGTAGCGGGTGATACGCACGAGTGAGGAGTCCACGTGGGGAACCGGCCAGAACACTTGGCGAGAAATATTCCCTGCCATCGACGCACGCCCGTACCAGCGAACTTTCACTGAGGGAACACCGTAGATTCGCGATCCCGGCTGTGCGCTCAGGCGCTGCGCGACCTCGGTTTGCACCATGACGAGAATGTCGCGAATGGTGGGGAAATGTTCGAGGACGTTCATAATCAGCGGCACAGCGACGTTGTACGGCAGGTTCGCCACCATTGCGGTTGGTGAACCCCAGTCGGCGCTGGCGCTCGCTTCCCGTGCCGCGTCAGCGTCCTCACTGGTGGTGGCAACCGCTTCAGCGACACTGATGGCACGAGTAAGGTCGTCAAGGTTTCGCACACTGATAGCGTCAGCGCGAAGGACGCGCAGTGGTGCGTGCGTTCCAGCGTGTCCGGCGACTGTGGCGGGCAGTGCGGTAG
>JAEZVQ010000065.1 GCA_023420745.1 Actinomycetes bacterium | reverse complement strand
GTGCATCACCGCAGGAATCCTTCGTAGTGGTGACGTTGGAGCTGCGAGTTGATTTCTTTCACGGTTTGCAACCCGACGCCGACGATAATCAACAGCGTGGTGCCACCGAACGGAATCTGGTTCCCGGTGATCCCCATCGGGATCAAGGCCAGCGTCGGCACGAGGGCGACGAGCACGAGGTAGATAGCGCCGGAGGTGGTAATGCGGTGGATGACGTAGCGCAGGTAATCAGCGGTGGCACGCCCGGCACGGATGCCGGGGATAAAGCCACCGTAGCGCTTCATATTGGTCGCGATTTCGTCGGGGTTGAAGGTGATTGACGTGTAGAAGAACGCGAAGAACAAGATGAGTAGACCATTGGCCAGCATGTGGATCCACGAGTCGGTGGCGAAGTGCCGGTGGATCCACAGCACCCACGCCGAATCCTGAGCACCGAAGTTGGCAATCATTGCCGGCATGGCGAGCACCGAGGTCGAGAAGATTACCGGGATCACGCCCGACATGTTGATCTTCAGCGGAATGTAAGTGGACGAGCCCCCCATCAGTCGACGCCCAACCATCCGCTTCGCGTACTGTACGGGGATGCGTCGCTGTCCTTGTTCAACAAAAACCACGACGGCAGCAATGGCGAGAATCACGAGGACGACACCGAGGGCGCGCAGCCACGAGCTCGTGGTTCCAATCGAGAAGATTTGAGCGGGCAGGCGGGCAGCGATCGAGGTGAAAATCAGCAACGACATACCGTTGCCAATACCGCGCTCAGTAATTAACTCACCGAGCCACATGATGACGCCGGTACCGGCCGTCATCACCAGCACCATCAACAGGAAGTTGAGCGGTGAGGAATTGGGGATAATCGGGAGTTGACAGCCGGGGAAAAGGTTCCCCGAACGCGCAATGGCGATCATCGTCGCGGATTGAAGCACTCCAAGGAAAATCGTGAGGTAGCGCGTGTACTGAGTAAGTTTCGCTTGCCCGGCTTGACCTTCCTTGTGCAGATCATCAAATCGCGGGATGACAGCGCGCATCAGTTGGATGATGATCGACGCCGTGATGTAGGGCATGATGCCCAGCGCGAACACCGACAACTGGAGCAACGCCCCGCCGGAGAAGAGATTGACGAGGTCGAGCAGCGAGTTTTGATCCTGGTTAGCCAGGCACTGCTGGACGTTCGGCGTGGAAACACCCGGCGTCGGGATGAACGAACCGAGTCTAAACAGCGCCATGATGCCGAGTGTGAACAGCAGCTTGGCTCGCAGGTCGGGGGTGCGGAACGCCTGTGCGAATGCGCTAAGCACTCTCTTCCTCCTAGTCGATGTCGCGCAGCGAAGCCGGTTGTGGCTTCCGAGACGTTGGTGGCGCGACGACGCCATCGGTGGCGTCTATCGCGATGGATGGTGATACGGGTGAGGCGAGGGTGACCCGCGCCGCGCCGGGGCGTTGATGAGAAATCAGCGCCTCAGCGGGCTGTTGCGGGTCTCCCTCGCTCTCCCATGATCCGTGTCAGTGTGGTGTCACTGGCGAGCGGTGATCGTGCCGCCGGCGGCGGTGATCTTCGCTTCAGCAGTGGCGGACCACTTATCGGCGGTGATGTCGAACTTCTTAGTCACCTCGCCGGTGCCGAGGATCTTGACCAGCTGACGGGGGCGCACAGCGCCCTTCGCCACGAGATCGTCGACCTCGATCTGCCCGCCCTCGGGGAAGAGTTCCTCGAGGCGTGAGAGGTTGACCACCTGATATTCGACGCGGAACGGGTTCTTGAAGCCGCGGAGCTTCGGCAGACGCATATGCATCGGCATCTGACCGCCCTCAAAACCAGGACGCACCTGGTAGCGCGCCTTGGTGCCCTTGGTACCGCGACCGGCGGTCTTGCCCTTCGAGCCCTCGCCGCGACCGACGCGCTGCTTGGCAGTCTTCGCGCCCTTCGCTGGCTTGAGATCGTGGAGCCTCAGGATGGTGGATTCCTCTGCCATGATCAGTCGACCTCCTCAACAGTGACCATGTGACGCACGGCGAGGATGAGACCGCGGGTCGAGGGCGTGTCGGGACGCACCGTCGACTGACCGATCTTGCGCAGGCCGAGCGTACGCATCGTTTCACGCTGCTTCTGCGGGCGACCGATGTCGGAACGCACGCGCGTGATCTTCAGGTTTGCCATCAGTTATTCACCCCTGCCACTGCCGCGTTGTTCTCCGCGATCTCGTCGGCTTCGCGCGCGGCGGCTTCCGCCTCGGCGCGAGCGCGCAGCATCGACGCGGGCGCAACGCGCTCAAGCGGGAGACCGCGACGAGCCGCGACAGCCTCGGGCAGTTCCAGCTGCTTGAGTGCCGCCACGGTGGCGCGCACGATGTTGATCGCGTTCGAGGAACCCAGCGACTTCGTGAGGACGTCGTGAACCCCGGCGCATTCGAGGACGGCGCGCACCGGACCGCCGGCGATAACGCCGGTACCGGGAGCCGCCGGACGCAGCAGGACGACACCTGCGGAGTCCTCACCCTCGACCAGGTGCGTGATCGTGCGACCGATGAGCGGCACACGGAAGAAGCTCTTCTTCGCTTCCTCAACGCCCTTGGCAATCGCCTGGGGAACTTCCTTGGCCTTGCCGTAGCCGACGCCGACGGTGCCTTCACCATCGCCGACCACCACGAGGGCGGTGAAGCTGAAGCGACGACCACCCTTGACGACCTTCGAGACGCGGTTAATCGTCACCACGCGCTCGATGTACTGGTTCTTTTCTTCATTGCGCCGGTTGTCGCGGCGCTCGGACTGGCGACCGGAACGACGTTCCACACGATCGCCGTCGGTGCTACCCTGCCCGTTTCTGCTTCGCTGCGGTGCAGCCATCAGTGTGCTCTCTTCCTTCTCGTCACGTTTCACAGCTGCAATCCGCCGTCACGGGCGCCGTCAGCAACTGCTGCGACACGGCCGTGGTAGCGGTAACCGCCACGGTCGAAGACCACTGCAGTGATCCCCGCTTCCTTGGCGCGCTCAGCGATTGTCTGACCGACGACGCGGGCGTCCTCAGTCTTCGTGCCCTGGGAAGCGAAACCCGCTTCGAGGGTCGAGGCAGAGACGAGGGTGTGACCGCGTTCGTCATCGATGACCTGCGCCACCATGTGACGGTTGGAGCGGGTCACGACGAGACGGGGGCGCTCGGCAGTTCCGGACACGTGCTTGCGGACGCGCTGGTGGCGACGCAGGCGTGCGACGACCTTGCCCTTGCCCTTAACCGTGTAGGACATTACTTACCAGCCTTTCCGACCTTGCGGCGAACCTGCTCGCCCGCGTAGCGAATCCCCTTGCCCTTGTACGGTTCGGGCTTACGGATCTTGCGGATCTTCGCGGCGGTCTCGCCCACCAGCTGCTTGTCAATACCGTTGACCGAGAACTTCGTCTGGCTTTCCACGGCGAACTCGATTCCCTCCGGCGCAGTGACGAGCACGGGGTGGGAGAAGCCGAGGGCGAATTCGAGATCCTTGCCCTTGGCTACGACGCGGTAACCG
>JAEZVQ010000128.1 GCA_023420745.1 Actinomycetes bacterium | reverse complement strand
GACGTGTGCTATGACGACATCCTCACCCCCGAGGAATCGCAGCTGCCCATCGATCCGACCACCGATGTCCCGTGCGGTTTCGATGAGTCCCAGCGTAACCAGCCCGGTGGATTCACCGCCGAAGTGGACATTATGGACACATGGGCGACATCGTCGCTCACGCCACTGATCGCCGGTGGTTGGTTACGAGACGACGACCTGTTCCACCGCGTCTACCCCATGGATGTGCGTCCGCAGGGGCAAGACATTATCCGCACCTGGCTGTTTTCGACAATGGTGCGTTCGCACTTGGAGTTCGATGCTCTACCGTGGCAACACGCGGCAATTTCGGGGTGGATTCTCGACCCCGACCGAAAGAAAATGTCGAAGTCGAAAGGCAATGTCGTCACACCGATTGGATTACTCGACAAGCACGGATCCGATGCGGTGCGATACTGGGCAGCGTCAGCACGCCTCGGCACTGACGCGGCGTTCGACGAGGGGCAAATGAAGATTGGCCGACGGCTCGCCATTAAGCTTCTCAACGCCTCGAAATTTGCCCTGACAATAGGACAGGGCGCGGATCTGTGTCTCGACCCGTCGCGGGTTACCGAGTCCCTCGACCGCGCGGTTCTCGCACGTCTCGCCGAGGTCATTACTCAAGCGACGCAGGCTTTTGACTCGTTCGACCACACCCGCGCTTTGGAGGTCACAGAAACGTTCTTCTGGACCTTCTGTGATGACTATGTCGAAATGGTCAAAGAACGCGCGTACAACCGTGAAGGTGAGTGGAGCGCGGATCAGGCACTGTCGGCTCGCGCCACTCTCGCCATCGTCATCGACACGGTGACACGCCTATTTGCACCATTCCTCCCCTTCGCCACCGAGGAAGTGTGGTCGTGGTATCGCACCGGTTCGGTTCACCGAGCCCCGTGGCCACAAGTTGCGCACCTGTCGGGCAATCAAGGTAATGCGCAGATCCTCGACGTGGCATCGCTGGCGCTCACTCGTCTGCGCAGGGTCAAGTCTCAAGCGCAGGTGTCGCCGCGCACTCCCTACCTCCATGTCACGATGGACGTCGCCTCGTGGATGATGCCGTTGGTCGATATGTGCCGTGACGACCTTATTCGTGTTGCTCACGTGCATGGGGATTTCACTGTACGACCGTCGACAAATGAGGACGTCGAGATCGTCGATTTCGCCTTGGGTGAATCGCCTCGACGGGAACAGTGAGTCACGCTCACCGCAGTGAGTGGAGAGCAGATATAGGTGGAGTGACGAACGGTAGGTCGATGGATAACGCACAAGAGCAGACCACAATGGAGGAAACGCAGGTTTTCTCCCCCGATCATGATCGCCCCGACACGGCGGGGCGACAGGAAGGACACACCCCGAGTTCCGATGTGCTCGAGTGCCGCGGTCCGATCCTTGAGCGCACCGAAGACTACATGACGATTCCATGGTGTGTGCGTGATCGGGTGCGTCGAAACGGCGAGGCGCCAATCGTTGCGAGGAAAGCACAGATGGGCTCGACGTGGCGCTCGATCTCTGGTCAAGCGTTTCTTGATGAGGTCAACCAAGTAGCGCGTGGATTAATTGGGCTTGGGCTCAAGCCTGGAGAATCGATTGCGATTATGTCGCACACACGCTACGAGTGGACGTTGATTGACCTCGCGGGGTGGAGTGCTGGTCTGGTTGTCGTCCCGATCTATGAAACGTCATCGGTCGAACAGATCCGACATATTCTGTCTGACGCGCAGGTGCGACTTGTCGTCACCGAAACGATGGTGATGTATCAGTTAATCCAAGCAGCAAGTGACCATGCGCCCGCTGGACTACGTGTCTTTTCACTCGATAACTCAGCATTGGCACGTATCCTCGACGCGGGTAAATCGGTACCGCTCAGCGAAGTCGATGAACGTGTCGGCATGGGTCGCACTGATGATGTCGCAAGTATTGTGTACACCTCGGGGACGACGGGACGCCCCAAAGGGGTGGTACTCACGCACGGCAACTTCACGACTTTGGCTCGTAACGGGCACGGGTGGATGCCCCAAATTGCAGCTGACCCATCGTCTCGTCTCCTCCTCTTCCTCCCTCTGGCTCACGTCTACGCACGATTCCTCCAGGTATTCCAGCTGACGGGCAACGGTGTGCTTGCGCATACGCCCGATACTCGCAATCTCCTCGCTGATCTCCAGTCGTTTCGCCCGTCTTATCTGCTTGCGGTGCCGCGGGTTCTTGAAAAGATCTATAACTCAGCTGATCAAACTGCGGGCGGCGGGATCAAACACACGACATTTCGCTGGGCAACGCGCGTTGCGATTGCGTACTCGCGTGCGCTCGACACGCCTGCTGGTCCCTCTCGGGGATTGAGCGCCCAGCACCGGATGGCGGATGCTCTTGTTTACCGAAAAATTCGTGATCTCCTCGGCGGTCAATGTCATTTCGTTGTTTCCGGCGGCGGCCCGCTTGGTGAGCGTCTTGGTCACTTCTTCCGCGGTCTTGGTGTCACTGTGCTCGAAGGGTATGGCTTGACCGAGACTACGGCGCCCCTGGCGGTCAATACACCTCGGCTCACAAAAATCGGCACTGTCGGGCCGCCGATTTCCACGGTGGCTGTGCGGATCTCTGAAGATTCTGAAGTCCTCGTCAAAGGACCGTCGGTATTCACTCACTACCACAATATGGAGAAAGAAACCGCCGAATGTTTCGTTGACGGCTGGTTCAAAACCGGTGATCTTGGCTCACTCGACCGTGACGGGTATCTGCGCATTACCGGTCGCCAAAAGGAGCTGATTGTGACCGCCGGCGGTAAGAATGTGTCTCCTGCGTTGCTTGAGGATCGTCTGCGCGCACACCCTTTGATCTCTCAAGTCGTTGTGGTCGGTAATGAGCGGCCGTTCATCGCGGCACTCGTTACTCTTGATTCTGAGATGCTTCCTGGGTGGCTCGCAAACCACGGGCTGCCTTCAATGACGGTCTCTGAAGCTGCGGTTCACCCAGATGTCCATGCGGCGCTCAACCGTGCTGTTGAACGCGCTAACGAAGCGGTGTCACGTGCTGAATCGATTCGCAAAATTGCGGTTCTCACGCAAGATTTCACCGAAGCGAATGGTCTATTGACACCGTCTCTTAAGGTCAAACGCGCCGCCGTCCTCAGGTGTTTCTCCCATGAGATCGACTCACTCTACGGTGGTCCCGTGCGAAGCGTTGAAGAGTAATTTTTCCCGCCCCGGTCAATTTGAGGTGAATAGGGCTTAGCTGTCCACTGGCGTCTTAACGACGATGCATTCGAGCTCATCGCTGAGCAACACCTCGTCGTCAGCGAGCATGTCGATGTCGTGCCAGGTTGCTTGAGACGGTTCAAGCGTCGGCGTCGACAGTTGGCGACCTCGCACTTCAATTACTCCGATGCCGCCTGTCACTTTGCGGCATCGGTCATATTCGGCGAGCAGATCCGCGCGGATGCGCGACGCTGTTTCTGCCCGTTTTGCCTGAGTTTGGGCTCCTTGCGTCATCAAATCTTCCAACTCACGGCGAAGATGCATTTCCACATCACGCAGATCGCCCGTCATCGACTCGATGTGACGGCGAATTTCGCGAAGCTCATTCTCAGCAGCGTCGAGCGCTTCCACGGCATGTATCGCTTCGTCTTCGAGGGTGGTGCGCCTGACCGACATGCGCTGAAGCTCCTGTTGAATCGCGGCGAGGTCACGCGCACTCCCCTCCCCGTTATTCAACCGATCAGTCATCACACGCTGCCGATTGACCATTTGGTTGACTTTATCCTCAGCAGCCTGCGCTCTGCGTTTGGCGTCACCGACCGCAGACTGCGCACGTACCTCGCCACGTTTGAGATCGTCGATTCGTTCACGTAACTGCGCTCGGTGCGCGATTCGAGGATGCTTTGCCATCACTGACTGGATGCGAAGCAACTGTCGATCGCAGTCTTGCAACGTCAGCAGCTGCTCTTGTTCCGCTCGAGTCGCTTTCACCGGATGCCCTCCATCACGTTTTGTCTCATCGCGCACATGCGGTTCACAGTTTACCGGTCGACATCGGGTTGGTTGGTATATGCAACGCCCAAGGCTCGGTCACTCTCTCGCTGACTTCGACATGCAAATCCTCACCAAATTCGTTGATCAGCATGGTGCGAAGATGGGGTAACCACACCGATTCTGTTGCCCAATGCGAGCCGCAAATCAATGCCGTCGTCGTCTGTTCGAGGTGCTCCGACGCCGGGTGGTGGCGCAAATCGGCCGTGACATAAACGTCGGCACCGAGCGCAGCTGCGCGAGCCAAAAAACTATCTCCTGCACCTGGGCTCACCGCAACGCGGCGAACCGGCATATCGAGACCGCGACCGGTCGGCACGCCCACAAAGATGCCGTGAGGCCCAGCGGGAAGACGATCGGCCACGCGCATGGCGAACTCTCGTAACGAAACGGGGTGCGCAAGTTCTCCTATCCGCCCTAACCCGCAGGGGGATTCGCCCGCCTGGTGGTCACTTGTCTCTAAAGGCTCACCCGTGATATCGAGCAACTGGGCAAGAGCCCACGCCACACCGTGATGCGCAGCGTCAGCGTTGGTGTGCGCGTTGAATAGCGCGATATCGTGGCGAATGAGGTCGTGGACGAGTCGCCCCTTGTAATG
>JAEZVQ010000089.1 GCA_023420745.1 Actinomycetes bacterium | reverse complement strand
GAACTCTACGCGTCGAAGATTGCCGGCGCGAAGACCGTGGCGTGGAACGGTCCGATGGGCGTCTTTGAGTTCGACAACTTTGCCGGTGGCACCCGCGCGGTGGCTCGCGCGCTGTCCGAGGGCGAATGCTTCTCCGTTGTCGGTGGCGGTGACTCCGCTGCCGCGGTGCGCCTGCTCGGCTTTGACGAATCCACTTTCTCCCACATTTCCACTGGTGGCGGCGCCTCCCTCGAACTCCTCGAGGGGAAGACCCTACCCGGTATCGCAGTTTTGGAGGGCTGACAATCATGACACGTACACCGCTGATGGCTGGTAACTGGAAGATGAATATGGATCACCTCGAGGCGATCCACCTCGTCCAGTCACTCCACCAGGAACTTGCTGACGCGAACTTCGATTACACCCGTACCGAGGTCGTCGTGCTTCCACCGTTCACCGACATTCGTTCCGTCCAGACCCTCGTCTCCGGCGACAATATGGCAATCGGCTACGGTGCGCAGGACATCTCCACCCACGACAAGGGTGCCTACACCGGTGAAATCTCCGCCACCATGCTCAAGCAGCTCGGCTGCACCTACGTGGTGGTTGGGCACTCGGAGCGCCGCGAATACCACGGCGAAACTGACGCGCTGGTCGGCGAGAAAGCTCGAGTAGCTCTCGCTGCGGGCATCACCCCGATTATCTGCTGCGGTGAGGGGCTCGACATCCGCCAGGCCGGCACTCACGTGGCGCACGTGCTGTCGCAGATCGACGGCGCACTCGACGGGATGAGTGCTGAGGACGTCGCCACCAGCGTCATCGCCTACGAGCCGATCTGGGCGATTGGCACCGGCGAAGTCGCCACCCCGGAGGACGCGCAGGAAGTGTGCGGTGCCATCCGCGCGCGGATCGCGGAACTCTACGACCAGGCCACCGCTGACGCCACGCGTATCCTCTACGGCGGTTCCGTCAAGTCCTCCAATGTCGCTGACATTATGGCGAAAGAAGACGTCGATGGTGCGCTCGTGGGCGGTGCCTCGCTCAAGGCAGACGAGTTCGCGAAGATTGCACGCTTCGACGCCTAACGCCATCGACGTCGCGCGGTGAACAATCCATCGCCGTGACACACCATGCCTGCGGGCGCGCACACCATCCACGTGATGAGGTGCGCGCCCGCAGCACATCCTCAGCGGTCGTGGTAGCGAACACACACAGCGCCCGTGTAGGAAAACAACCGCCACGTTGGGTACAATCAATGCGGCTACTATCCATGAAGAGAGGACACCATGACTGTCGTGACCATTATTCTCAAGGTCTTGCTCGTGATTTCGAGCCTGTTCCTGGTGCTCACGATCCTCATGCACAAGGGTAAAGGCGGCGGCGTGTCCGACATGTTCGGTGGCGGTTTGACCAACGCGGCGGGCTCCTCCGGTGTGGCTCAGCGCAACCTCAATCGCATTACCGTTGGCACGCTGAGCGTGTGGACTGCAGTGATTATCGCCCTGGGGATTATTACGAAGTTCACCTCCTGAGGCGCGACACATATTCTGAGTTTTCGCGAATTTACTGATATTTCGCGCTCACTCACGACGGGAAGACCCCGGTGGTCTTCCCGTTTTCGTATCTCCTCGACGGGGTAGCCCACAATACGATTCCAACGCCTCGGGGCGAAACCGGCAATGCTCGGGTCATGATTCGGGGTGGATCCTCACCTGAGGATCCACCCCGAATCAGTAACGTCTCGAGCAGTACCACGTCACCACCGGCACACCGCGCGCGAGGCGGTGGTGACTGCGTGACTACCGGTTGATCAGTTCGCGAACGGCAGCTACCACCGCATCCGCGCTCATACCGAAGTAGTCGAACAGCTCGTCGGCGGCGCCGACCTCGCCGAACGACTCAATCGACAGGGAACGCCCCGCGTCGCCGACGTACTTGCGCCACGGCATCGCCAAGCCCGCTTCGATAGAGACGCGTGCGCTCACCGACGACGGCAGCACCGACTCGCGGTAATCAGCATCCTGGGCGTCGAACCACTCCATACACGGCATCGACACCACGCGCGCCGCAATCCCGTCGTCGGCGAGGATCTTCTGCGCGGCCAGCGTGTACTGCACTTCGGAGCCTGACGCCATGAGGATGACATCGGGCGTGCCATCGCAGTCGCTGAGCACGTAGCCGCCACGCGACAGATTCGCAGCATCAGCCAGCCCAGCCTCCGCACGGTTGGGGTTGGGCAGGTTCTGGCGGGTGAGGACGAGGGCAACCGGACCGGACTGCTCCAGCGTCGCCTTCCACGCCGCCGCTGTTTCCTGCGCATCCGCGGGACGCACCACGGCGAGGTTGGGAATCGCACGATAGGCAGCGAGGTGCTCAACCGGCTGATGTGTCGGACCGTCCTCACCAACACCGATCGAATCGTGCGTCCACACGTAGGTGACGGGCAGGTTCATCAGTGAAGCGAGGCGAACCGCTCCGCGCATGTAGTCGGCAAACACGAAGAACGTGCCACCGTACACGCGGGTGAATCCTTCGAGGGCAATCCCGTTGAGGATCGCACCCATCGCGTGCTCGCGCACACCGAAGTGGAGGTTGCGCCCGTAGGGCGTGCCGGAGAACATCTGCGAGGAACGCTCTTCGGGCAAGAATGATGCTTCGCCAGAAATCAGCGTGTTATTCGACCCAGCGAGGTCAGCCGAGCCACCCCAAAGTTCAGGAAGCACACCGGCAATCGCGTTAATCACCTTGCCGGAGGCGGCGCGGGTGGCAATCGGCTTGCCGTCATCGAATGCGGGGAGTGCCTCCTCCCAGCCGTCAGGGAGTTCTCGACGGGAGAGCCGGTCGAGAAGCTGTGCACGATCGGGATGGGCTTCGCGCCACGCGCTCATGGCCCGATCCCACTGTTCACGCGCCGCAGCCGCACGAGTCGCCACATTGTGACGCGCGTATTCCACTGCTTCCTCGTCGACGTCGAACATCGCGTCGGGATTGACGCCGAGCGCTTCTTTCAAACCGCACAACGCATCAGTACCGAGCTTCGACCCGTGGATTGCCCCGGTGTTTTGCTTGCCTGGCGTTGGCCAGCCGATGATGGTGCGCAGCGCAATAATCGACGGCTTCGAGGTTTCAGCCTTCGCCGCGTCAATGGCGTCGTTGAGTGCGTCGACATCCTCGGCATAGGAACCGTCAGCGCGAGCCCAGTCGACGCGCTGCGTATGCCACCCGTAGGCTTCAAAACGGGCGAGAACATCCTCGTTGAAAGCAATCGAGGTGTTGTCTTCGATGGAAATGTGGTTGTCGTCCCACAGCACAATGAGGTTGCCGAGATTCTGTGTACCGGCAAGGGAACACGCCTCGGACGCGATCCCCTCTTGCAAGCAGCCATCACCAACAATGACGTACACCGAGTGATCGAAAGGCGAGGCTCCCGCGGGCGCCTCAGGATCAAACATGCCCCGGAGGCGACGCTGTGCCATTGCCATGCCGACACCGGAGGCGATCCCCGAGCCCAGTGGGCCGGTAGTAATTTCCACGAACTTCGTGTGACCGTACTCGGGGTGTCCAGGGGTGCGGGATTTGAAGGTGCGGAATGCCTTGAGGTCATCGAGTTCCAGTCCCGCGCCAGCGAGGTAGAAACTGATGTACTGGGTGAGGGAGGAGTGTCCCGCCGACATGATGAACCGGTCACGACCGAGCCACAGGGGGTCGTGAGGGTCGATTGCCATGTGACGTTGGAACAGCAGGTAGGCCGCAGGGGCGAGCGAAATCGCCGTTCCCGGGTGCCCTGAGCCGGCGTTTTCCACCGCGTCTGCTGCCAACACCTTCGCGGTGGTGACGGCGCGTGCGTCACGTTCGTCCCACGTCAAAGCCATGCGTATCATGCCTTTCTTCTTGACCATCGTTGATGAAGGGGTGCTTGTCGCCGTCGATCGATATTCGACGAGGGCGGCGAAGCGTGTCACATCCCACATTACTCGCCTATGACACCGTTGTAATAGCGGCGCACCGCGACGCGAGCGCACCGATCGTACAACCACGCGTAATCTGGTGCCATGTTGCGCCGTGACCTTGAGGATTTCATCGACCACCTGATGGTCGAACGTGGCGCCTCGTCCCACACGTGCGCCGCCTACCGGCGCGACCTCACGCGGTTTATCGACGACCTCCCGGACACGGTCAACGAACTCAGGCAGCTCACGCCAGCCATTATTGAAGACCACCTCACCCGGCTCGCCTCCGGCGTGACCACGGGCACGCCGCTCGCTGCATCGACAGTGGCGCGCGCCTCCTCGGCAATCCGAGCATGGATGCGCTACGCCGTCGCCGACGATGCTATTCCCACCGACCCGACCGCTGATCTCGAAGCTCGCCGCAGCACTCGTCCACTGCCGAAGGCGCTGACGGTCAGCGAGGTGCAAGCGCTGCTTGACGTGGCACGCGCTCAGCCCGGCGCTGTGGGACAGCGTGACTGGGCGCTGCTCGAACTGCTCTACGGTACTGGCGCGCGCATCCATGAGGTGGTGGCACTCGCTGTTGACGATATTGACCTCGATGCGGAGCTGCCCCTCATCCACCTGTTTGGGAAAGGGCGCAAGGAACGCATCGTCCCACTCGGTCACTACGCAGTCGAAGCGCTGCGCACCTACCTCGGTGAGGGTAGACGCGAGCTCGTCGCTGCCGGAGCAGGGGAGTGGCACCTGTTTGTCAACCGGCGCGGGCAAGCCATGTCGCGGCAAACCGCGTGGGAAGTGGTGCGCCGCCTCGGCACACTCGCGGGGATTGCGCGCGAGATTTCACCGCACACACTGCGCCATTCCTTCGCCACGCACCTGCTTGAAGGAGGTGCGTCGATTCGCGACGTGCAAGAACTCCTCGGGCACGCGTCGGTGACCACCACGCAAATCTACACGCGGATTTCCATCACCACACTGCGAGAAATCCACGCCGCCACACACCCGCGTGCACGCGGGTAACACCGATGGGATCCACACGATCGGGGTGGAATGTCATATCCTGAGACTGTGAGTGATGTGCAGCCTTCCCTTGTTCCGGTTCCGCCCGAATCAGACGACGACCGGTTCCCCGTGCCCCAGCCGTTGAGCTCCCACGGACCGGCTCGCATTATCGCCATGTGTAACCAGAAGGGTGGGGTGGGGAAAACCACGACGACGATCAACCTCGCAGCTGCTCTCGCCGAGTATGGTCGACGCGTCCTCATTGTCGACTTCGACCCGCAGGGTGCGGCGAGCGCCGGGCTGGGAGTGAACTCCCAAGAGCTCGATATGACGGTGTATAACCTCCTCGTCTCCTCGCGCACCTCGATCCTCGACGCCATCGTCCACACCGAAGTCGACAACCTCGACCTCGTACCCGCCAATATTGACCTGTCCGCCGCGGAAGTTCAGCTCGTCAACGAGGTGGCACGCGAACAGGCGTTGATGCGTGCCCTGCGCCCCGTCCTCGACGACTATGACGTGATTTTTGTCGACTGCCAGCCTTCGCTCGGACTGCTCACCATCAACGCATTGACTGCGGCACACGGGGTAATGATCCCGCTCGAAGCCGAGTTCTTCGCGATGCGCGGAGTGGCGCTGCTGGTGGAGACGATTGAAAAAGTCCAGGATCGCCTCAATCCGAGACTGACCATTGACGGCTTGCTGCCGACGATGGTGGATTTGCGCACTCTTCACGCTCGCGAAGTCATTGAACGGCTGCGTGAGGCATTCGGTGACAAGGTGTACGACACGATGATTCGGCGCACGGTGAAGTTCCCCGACGCCAGTGTCGCGGCAGAACCAATCACCAGCTACGAACCCTCACACCCCGGGGCTCACGCCTATCGTCGTCTTGCTCGCGAAGTGATCGCACGCGGTGGAGTCGCCTGAGATCATCACCGCCGACGGGGCGGAAGCGTTCCACGTTGAGCTTGACAATTTTTCGGGACCATTTGACCTGCTTCTCGGGTTGATTTCCAAACGCCAGCTCGACATTACCGAGGTGGCGCTGGCGCAGGTGACCGACGAGTTCATCGCCTATATGCACGATGCCACCGACCTGTCTCAAACCTCGGAGTTCCTCGTCGTCGCAGCCACACTGCTCGACATGAAGGCACGCTCGCTTCTCCCGCGTGACGAAACTGACGACGGTGACGACGACTACGAGAACCTCGAAGCCCGCGACCTCCTCTTTGCTCGACTGCTGCTGTACCGTGCGTTCAAACAGCCTGCGGCAATTCTCGGCGGTCTTGAAG
>JAEZVQ010000194.1 GCA_023420745.1 Actinomycetes bacterium | reverse complement strand
TTCGGTGCTGATTCGTCGTGCTTTCGACGCGGCAATGATGGTCATTCCCCAGGCGAGTACCGCCCATGCTGCCAGGGACAGCAAGGCGACGTGTGTGGTCGTCTCATCACCACCGACGATGGTGTGCGTGAGGGCGCGAACGGTGATATTGAGTGGGAGAATCCGGCTTGCTGTGTCGAGTGCCGCGGGAGCCGCGGACAGTGGCATCAACGACCCGAGCGCAGCGATTTGCACAATCATGGCTATGACGGCAACCACTCGTCCCATCCGGTTCGACAATACGGCGAGGAATGCTTGGGTGACGGTGGTGGCGGTGATGACCGCTACGGTAATCACCGCGAGGCTCGTCCACCAGTTGACGGCCCGCACGCCGGTCAGGACCGCGACAACAACGATAATGACGGCCTGGGCGGCACACATCGCGAGCGCGCCACGAGTTGAACGCCACGCCACCACTGCCGGCGAATACGGGGCGTCGAGGTCGCGTCGACGAAGCCCGGAACGCATGAGGAAAATCGTCAGTGCCGCCACCCAGATCAACACGGCGATCGCCGTGGGGATCATGGGGGAGACCTCGCCGGGCGGGTCGGCTGCAACAGTTTCGATGGGAATCGTTGCCATTGACACGATGCGTGTGCGCTCAGCGTCACTGTAGCGTGGAATCTGGCGCGCCCCGCCGGCAATTTCGCTGGCGAATCGGTCAGCCCCGCGAATCGCTTCCACGATGCCCGAGCGCAGGGCCGCTGTGCCGCCGTCAAGCTGTGCCGCGCCGGTGGCGAGCGCACCCGCACCGTCAGCCGCCCCCTCAAGCCCGGCACGCAGTTGGTCAAGCCCTTCTGACAGGGATCCGGCACCACTTCGCACCTCGTCGATCCCGTCAGCAACTCGCGCTGCACCCTCGCGTAACTGGGTCAACTGTTCGTCAAGCCCGCGAATTCCCCCCTCGCGGTTGAGCGTATCGATGAGATCAGCAAGCTCCGTGGCAATGCGGGTCAGTTCGGTGGCAAGGTTGTCGAGACCGGCGGCGGCGAGTGCCTCGTTAATCGCGTCAATCGCGTCGTCCACCGCCGGATCATGGTCGGGGAGTGCCTCAATCGTTGCGCTCAATTCGTCAACCAGGTCGGACAGTTGCTGACAGTACGTGGAATCGTGGTCGTCGGGGCACTGTGCCACGAGTTCACGCAGCCGGTCAAGATAGCCAACACGCGTATCGTCACCGTTAAACTGCCGCCGAATTTCGTCAAACAGATGGATGGAATCCGTTAACGACTCGCTCAAATGCTGCAAGGTGTCGGCAAGTTCACGCAACCGCTCACCGTAGTCGCCGACACGGGTGTCGAGTGAGTCTTCGAGGTCAGCCAGTGGTTCGGTGATGCGTTGGAGTGCGGTCGTCAACTGCGCGACACCGTCGGACAGCTGATGAGTGCCGGCGGCGAGCGGCACCATTCCGTCGCTGAGATCCCGCGCGCCACGTGCCGCGTCCGAAGCGCCAGCACTGAGCTGGTCAACCCCCTGCGACAGTTCTCCCGCACCGCTGCTCAGTTGGCTGGTTCCGTCGCGCAGCGTGTCGATCCCGTCGCCAATTTTGCGCGTCCCATCGGCAAGCTGCCGGGCTCCGTCCTCCATGGTGGCGAAGTTATCCGACAACGTATTGAACCCAAGGTATAGACGATCGAGCATCGTTGAGGTCAGCGTCGAGCCGAAAGCACGTCCAGCCGCTGCTGTCAGCCGAAGTGTCAAGTCGGCCACGACGTCATCGCTGGCGCGGGAGCGAGTCACCGTCACGATTGCCGCAGTAGCATCCACGGTGCCGATGGTGGTGACATTGCGTGAAAACGATTCCGGGATTGTCACGACTGCGGCATAGGTACCGTCGCGTAGCCCCTTTTCGGCGGTTTCCTCGGTGACGATGCTCCAGGTGAAGGTCGTTTCTCCCTCGGGTGGATACATCAGTTCCTTGACGAGTTGGCGACCGAGTGGCACATGCTGGGTCGTGCCGTCAACTGTCATGTCAGTACCCGCGTCGAGGTTGACGATTGCCGCTTCAATTCCGCTCAGCGTGCGCCCGCGATCAGCCCACGACCACAGCACCATCGATGCCGCAATGATTGGCACAATGACGAGGGCGATGACGGCACGCCAGTCGCGCAGCGACAGTTTTCTCATTGCTCGCCCTCCTGCGCTGGCACCGCCGCCACCGCGTCGTCAGTATCGCGAGTGCGCGCGGGGGAGTGGTGAGTAGCGGAGTGGATGGTGACGTGGCGTTCGTGAGGGTGGTGTCGGCGACAGCGCGGGGTGAGGACGAGCGCGCCGCCGCGTGACCGCTGATCTTCGGCCATGCGGTATCCCGCGTCATCGAGGGTGCAGCAAATCAACAGCAGCATCGGTGTGCGCGAACGTGCAGCACATGTGATCTGACCGGGGGAGTCGACGACGAGTGCGCGCGTGTTGACGCGTGAGGGTTCCGCTACCGCCGAGGTGTCGAAGACGAAAATCGACCCAGCATCGATGCGTAGACATCCCGCGAGGGCGCGTGTCACCGCTTCGATGGCGAGGTCGTCGCCGTCGAGGCGGATCGCTTCACCCGGGCGGATGACCAGGTCAACGTCACTGACAATCGCACCATGGCGATCCGACACCGCGACTTCGTGAGCGCGTGCGACGACCTCGCCGTAGTCCTTTTGGAAGGTGAGGTGGCGGAATCGCTCATCCATGTCGGCGCCTTCAACGTCGATCGTGGGCAGCATGCGATCGAGTGACGCGGGGAGCGCCCAGGCGCGGGTGGAGAGAAGTTCAAGCACAGCGGGGATTAGCGTCATCCTGACAAGGAACGCGTCGACGGCGACGCCGACGGCCAGCCCGAAGGCAATCGGTTGGACGTAGAAGGATCCTCCGGGGATGAATCCGGAGAAGACACAGATCATAATCAGTGCGGCGGTCACGACAACTGGTGCGGCAGCGGTGAAACCGCGTCGAATGGCACCTGTCGCATGCGCCTCACGCACCCATTCTTCGCGCATCCGGGACACGAGGAAAACCTCATAGTCCATGGCCAGCCCAAACAGTACGCCCATCACAATGATCGGCATGAAGGAGATGACGGGACCGACCTGCCCAATGTGGAGGAGGCTGTTGCCCCAGCCGTCAATGAAGACCAGTGCCGTCATTCCGAAGGCTGCGCCGACGGAGAATAGATAGCCGAGAGCCGCGGTGATAGGAACCCAGATTGAACGAAAAACCGCGGCGAGGAGGATGAGGGAGAGTCCGACAACGACGAGTGCGAAGGGGAGGAGTGCTTCGGCGAGGCGCTGCGAGATATCGATGGCGAGTGCCGTCATCCCGGTCACCGTGGTGTGGGCGATACCGAGGTCACGCTCCCAGTCGTCGACGTGGGCGCGCAGCGTGTGGATGAGTTGTGCTGTGGACGCCTCGTCGGGGCCACCTTCGGGCACAATGACGATCGCCGCCATATCCGCGTTGGGATTTGGTGTTGCCAACTGGATGCGCTCGACACCGTCGACCGCGGCAATATCCTCGCGCAGTGTCGCCACCACGCCGAGAGGATCATTCGACGCCACGATGTCGGTGACGATGAGGATCTGACCGTTCATCCCCGCACCAAAGTTGTCAGAAATCAGGTCGTAGGTTTGTCGCGCTTCAGTGTGCGGCGATTCGACACCATTGTCGGGAAGTGCGAGGCGAAGACTGAGCGCGGGAACGCTCATCGCCACCACCATGACCATGACGAAGCCGATCGTCACCACCGGGTGTCGTGTCGTGACCCGCACCCACCACCGCGACGCGCGACCGTGAGAGGAGGCGGTATCGCTGCCGGAGCGGCGAGGGGAGGGGCGCAACCGCATCCCGGCGAGAACGAGCATGGCCGGAAGAGCCGTGACAGCAACGAGACCGGAGATCGCCACAGCGAACGCAGCACATGCGCCCATGACGGTGAGGAACGGAATATGCGCCACGATGAGGGCGAGGAGGGCAATGACGACCGTCATCGCAGCAAAGAGGACAGCACCGCCAGAGGTTGCAATGGCTCGGGGAATCGAATCCTCGACAGTGTAGCCCTCGGCGAGCTGTTCGCGGTGGCGAGAAACGATAAAGAGCGCGTAGTCGATGCCGACGGCCAGCCCGAGCATAATCGCCAGTGTCGGCGTGGTGGTAGAAATCGGTATCACGCGGGCGACGAGCATCGTCGTTGACATCGCCACACCCACACCGATCAACGCGGAGATAATCGGGATGATCGCCGCGAGGAGGGAGCGAAACATCACCACAAGTACGATGAGGGCGAGGACAACGCCAATGGCTTCGAGAGGGGAGAGCGGGATACCGGTGATTGACGCCACACGACCGCCGATGTGGACGCTGACACCCTCGCTGTCGAGACGCTGAGCAATGCGGTCAACCGTGTCGACGACCTGGTGATCAATCGAGTCGATCCGGAAGTTGAACTGAACGACACTGAGCCCGGCATGACCGTCCTCAGACAACACCGGTTGCGTGTATTCGTCACCAAATGGTGAGGTCACGGCGTTGACGCCGTTAACAGCCGCGATGTCGCTGACGACCGCGGTAATGGATTCGCGGTGCGCAGCCAGCGTGTCGGGTGGGGAGACGGTATAGACGAGGTGAGCGTCGGTACCGCCGAGTTGTGGGAATCGCTCGGCAATCGAATCGAGACCGCGCTGGGCTTCCACACCGGGGATGGTGAAATCGTTAGACAGTGAGCCGCCGACGGTGGCGGCGAGGGCACCGAGAACCGTAACGACAACCAGCCACGCGGCGAGGGTGAGACAGGCGTGGCGCACGACGAACGTGCTGAGGCGAAACAGACGAGCGCTCATGTCATCTCACCTCCGTCACCACGCACGACTAACGCCATTACAGCGCGATCAATCCCGGGAAGCTCGTCATTTATTCTATCGACCGCGCAGGCGACCCCGCGACATTTGACGACGATCGGAAGTGCGATTGACGTGCGCAGACGGAGCAGGGGGCAAGAGAGGGGAATCGCGGTGTGACCGTTACCCGTTACCCCCAAACCAGAATCTGACATAATGTACATTATCGGCGTAGTTTGGCAAAGATGCGCGGGTAGGATGAGTGCGAGACGGCTTGTGTCACCTGAATTCCGGTGAATCATCACATATTC
>JAEZVQ010000192.1 GCA_023420745.1 Actinomycetes bacterium | reverse complement strand
ATCGGTGCTGCATGCGCTGCCCGGTCAACTCTCCGGCGGTCAGCGCCAGCGTGTTGCGATTGCCCGCGCACTCTCCCTCAAACCGGACGCGATTATTGCCGATGAGCCCACCTCGGCTCTCGACGTGTCGGTTCGCGCGCAGATCCTCAACCTCCTGTCCGATCTCAAGCGTGACCTCGGTCTCGCCATGGTGTTTATCAGCCATGACATTCAGACGGTGCGATACGTCTCCGACCGGATCATCGTGATGAACGGCGGGCAGATTGTCGAACAGGGGATCGCGCGCGACGTCCTCGAAAACCCGCAGCACGACTACACGCGCACGCTGCTCGCTGCCGCGCCGTCGCTGCTGCACCCCACCGAAGCCGAATGCGCCCCGCGCTGAGGTCACTGTCGTATCACTGTCAAGGAAGTGATTATTCCCATGGCTCACTCATTTAGTGGCGTCATCCCGCCCGTCGTCACCCCGCTCCACGCGGACGGGTCATTCGACGCGGCAAGCTTTGAACGCTCGATCAACCGTATGATCGACGCCGGTGTGCACGGGTTGTTCATTCTCGGCTCCTCCGGGGAGGTCGTGTTTTCCTCCGACGCTCGCCGCCGCGAGGTGATCGAAACCGCGATGCGCGTGGTGGCGGGACGCGTTCCCGTCCTCGTCGGCTGTATCGACATGCAAACGACTCGCGTCATCGAACACGCGCGTGTTGCGCAAGAACTCGGTGCCGATGCCATCGTCGCCACCGCACCGTTCTACGCTCTCGGGGGTGTCGACCAGATTGAGCGGCATTTCCGCCTCATCCACGAGGCGGTTGACCTGCCGCTGTTCGCCTACGACATTCCGGTGTGCGTCCACGTCAAACTCGGTATCGACCTGCTGATGCGCCTGGCTCGCGACGGTGTCCTCGCCGGCGTCAAGGATTCCTCCGGCGACGACGTGTCATTCCGATTCCTCATTGACGACAACGCGGCAGCGGGTAATCCGCTGACCATCCTCACCGGTCACGAGGTCGTTGTCGACGGAGCCTATATGTCTGGCGCATCGGGTTCCGTTCCGGGGTTGGCCAATATCGACCCTGCGGGGTACGTGCGGATGTGGGATGCCTACGTGGCGGGAGACTGGGAGCGCGTGCGCGCTGAACAAACGCGACTGTCGCACCTCATGCGCATTGTCACCGTCACCTCCGGGGTGTCGGGATACGGTGCCGGTGTGGGGGCGTTTAAGACCGCGCTGATGCTTCTCGGTGTATTTGAATCGAACCGGATGCCCGACCCTGTCACCACATTGGAAGGCGACAACGTCGAGGCGATTCGCCGCGTCCTCGTCGCCAACGGGCTGCTCGGCGACACCGGGTGCGGTTGCCGCTGCGGGGCGCAGGTCTGACGTCGTGGTGGAATACGCGATCGCCATCGACATTGGTGGCACGAAGATTTCTGCCGCACTGGTGGGTGATGACGGCTCGATTGTCGGCACCACTCGCGCACGTGCCGACACCCCACACACCGGTGGCGATGACGTCGCCCGCACGGTTGTTGCCGTAGCACACGAGGTTCGCCATCGCGCTGACGAAGCCGGTGTGGAGATTCGCGCCGGGATCGGCATCGGATCGGCGGGGGTGATTGATGCCGAAGGGCGTGGCATTGCCTCCGCGACCGACGCCATTCCCGGGTGGTCGGGAACACCGCTGGCCGACATCGTCGAGGATGCGCTGGGGCTGCCGGTCATTATCGAAAACGACGTGCACGCTCACGCTCGTGGCGAGAGCCTTTTCGGTGCCGGTGCCGGCTCCAGCTCGGCGCTCGTGATCGCTGTGGGAACGGGAATCGGTGGGGCTTTTGTCCTCGACGGTCAGGTGGTGCGCGGCAGCCGCGGGTTGTGTGGTCATGTCGGTCACGTGCCGGTCGCTCAAGCACGCGGTCGCACTTGTTCCTGCGGTTGTGATGCTCACCTTGAAGCGATCGGCGCCGGACCGGGGATGGTGCGCTGGTATAACGACCTCATTGCCGATTCGCGCGACACTGGTGTGGCACTGACACCGGTGGTGAACGCCGTCGAACTCGAACAGCGTGCCAACGCCGGTGACGAGGTGGCGTGCCGAGTGTTCCACGATGGTGCGCGAGCCACTGGGGAAGCGACCGCCGGTCTGGTCAACAGCCTCGACCCCGAGGTGGTGATCTTCGGCGGTGGATTGAGCCACGCGGGTGCCGTGTACTGGGAAGCATTGCGCGCCGGATACGCGGATCAGTTGATGCCGGCGTTGAGCGATGTCCCGATTATTCCGGCACAGCTGGGCAACTCTGCGGCGCTCGCGGGTGCTGGTGCTCTCGCGTTCGCCAACCACCGGACACGCCGCCGGTGACGATAATTGCTGGCGTGAAGTGCTGGTGAAGCATTGGCGAACTGCTGACGCAGGAAAGGACAACAGACGATGAGTGAGACATCACTGACCGGTGTCATTGAGGCGTGTCGCGGACTGATCGTGTCGTGCCAGGCCTATCCCGGTGAGCCGCTGCGCACCCCCGAAGTCACCGCTCGCATGACCCAAGCCGTGGTTGAGGGCGGTGCGGTGGCGGTTCGCGTCCAAGGTGTGGTTGACATTGCTGCGGCGCGTCAAGCCGTCGAGGTGCCGGTCATCGGGCTGATC
The DNA here is from genome assembly GCA_023420745.1 of Actinomycetes bacterium. Taxonomy (GTDB): domain Bacteria; phylum Actinomycetota; class Actinomycetes; order Actinomycetales; family Actinomycetaceae; genus Gleimia. The sequence continues at coordinate 931 of JAEZVQ010000192.1, read as the reverse complement.
AAATACGGTCACGACGGCGTCTATATCACGCCGTCGGTGGCGCACGCACGCGCCTGTGCTCTTGCTGGGGCGAATGTCGTTGCCATCGACGCGACCGCGCGGGAGCGGCTCGGCGGCACCTTTGCTGACGCGACGCGTGCCATCCACGAGGAATTCCCCGGCGTTGCCGTGATGGCTGACTGCGGGTGCCTCGATGACGCGCTACGAGCCGAGGATTCGGGGGCTGACTTCATCGGCACCACTCTCGCCGGATACACCCCGGATCGCGCGAAGACTGAAGGGCCGGACTTCGAGTTTATTGACGCGGTGTGCGAGCGTATCAGCCGCCCGATCATTGTCGAAGGACGGATCCACACGGTAGAGGATCTGCGTCAGGTGTGGCAGCGCCCGATCCACGCGGCATGCGTGGGCACGGCAATCACCCACCCGACGTCGATTACCCGCTGGTTTGCTGCTGTCACTGCGAACTAGACCGCGAAGTCGCCACGGTATTTCTCGACGCCGCGTCGCCCACACTGTCGCGCAGGCAGGTTAAATCTTGCGCAGGTAGAGGTCGGTGACGCGGTGTTCGTGTCCTTTGCGGATAATCAGCGAGGCGCGTTCCCGAGTCGGCGCAATATTATTGACGAGGTTGGGGTAGTTGATGGTGCGCCAGATGGTGCGCGCCCGCGTCTCCGCTTCCTCATCGGACAGCTCAGCATAGTTGCGAAAGTACGATTGCGGGTCGGTAAAGGCGGTTTGGCGCAGCGTAAGGAACCGGTTGACGTACCACTGTTCGATGATCGCGGGGTCGGCGTCGACATAGATGGAAAAATCGAAGTAGTCCGACACCGTCACCGCGCCGATGGTAGATCCGGCGACGGCACGTGCGGGTTGTAGCACGTTGAGTCCTTCGACAATGAGGACGTCGGGGCGGGTCACCACTTCCACC
>JAEZVQ010000101.1 GCA_023420745.1 Actinomycetes bacterium | reverse complement strand
GTCGACGCTGGCCGCGCATCAACCTCCAATCCGAAGGTGTCGGCCGCGTCGCCGAGGCGATCGCCCGGTTCTCGGGAACCCCGCAGTTCCTCATCTACCTGTCGATCTTCGTCTTCGCCTGGCTGGGGTGGAACACGTGGGCTCCCGAAGCCTGGCAATTCGACCGCGCTGACCTCGGTTTCACCGCGTTGACGCTGATGCTCTCACTCCAAGCCTCCTACGCGGCACCGCTGATCCTGCTCGCCCAAAACCGCCAAGATGACCGCGACCGTGTGATGGCGGAGCAAGACCGGTCGCGAGCGGAGCGCAACCTCGCCGACACCGAGTACCTCACCCGTGAGATTGCGGGGCTTCGCCAGGCTCTCGGCGACGTCGCGACCCGTGACTTCGTGCGCTCAGAGATCCGCTCGCTGCTTGAAGAAATCCAGCGCGAAATCGACACGCACGACGCTCACGAGCCCCGCGACTACAACCGTTCAGTGAGTGGCGGTGAAGGAGTCGATCGCCTGCTTGACGAGTGAGGCGAAAATGTCGCCTCCGCGCCCATCAGGATGAACTGAGTCGGAAGCAAGGTAGTCGGTGTGCTCGGCAATCGCACCCGCCCAATCAGCGACGCGCACGACGTCGGCATGAGCTTTCGACCACTCGGCAATTGCCGCGTTTGAGGCAAAAATCCAGTCATCACGCTGTGGGCCAAAACCGGTCACGAGGACGAGACGGCGGTTGCTACCAATAGTTGCAAGGACGTCGTCAAGGTCGTCTTCAGTAACCTGCGAGTTTGTTGCCAGTGCAACGACCACATAGGGGCGGAGGTCTCCCGTATCCGCTTTCGTGTGGATAATGTCGATGCCGGCGATAATCGAGCGTGACACTTCAGCATCAATGTCAATCCCCGGCAATGCTTCACTCAAAGATGGTGCTGCAGCGACCGACACCGAATCGCCGATGACGCTCACGTTGTCCCCCGTTGGGGCAACGGTGAACGGCGGAGGAGTGGTCGGTGTCGGCGTCGCGTCAGCGGTGGGCGTGGCGCTGGGCTTGGCTGACGCGGCCTCGTTGGGCTGGGCGGGAGTGGTCGGCTCGGTCGTTTCCGTCACCGACGCTTGACCGCGCGCCACGTTGATCTGCGCGGAGGTTTCACGCGGGGCGGAGATGATCAGCCCGGCAGCCACGCCGCAGATGACGACTGCGATGGCGAGGGGTGCGAAGAGGCGAAGGAGCGCCAGCGACGACATCTTCTTGCCCGCACCGGTGATCGCCGAACCTGAGGTTAGAGACGGAGCTAGCCAGTCTTTCAGGGTGCGGACGATTCCTCGCCGGCGCATCGGCTCCTCAACGAAACGGTAGGACAGTGCGGCGAGGACGATGGACAGCACGGCCACGACAGCGCCGATGAGGTGGATCGAGGTGCGGGGGAACTGCACGGTAGCGATCACCCATAGCGGCCAATGCCACAGGTAGATGCCGTAAGAGCGCTCCCCCAGCCAGCGCAGCACCGGGTTGTCGATGATGGTGGCGAGCAGCCGTGCCGGCCCCACACGGGTATCAACGTCAGGGAGAAAACCCTGAATGAGTGCAACGACAAGGAGGCACACGCCGAGTGTCCCCCACGGGTACATCCATGAGCGATTGTCAGGCAGTAGGCACCAGCAAGCGATAATGCCAGCGAGGGCAAGCCACGCGAGGATTCCACGCCCCCAGACGTCAATAACACGGCGCTTGCGCACTCCAGGTGTGAACGGGTCAGGTACGGCGAGGGCAAGGGTGGCGCCAATCATGAGACCGAAGGCATGGGAATCGGTTCCCTGGTAGGCGCGGGTGAAGTCACTTGCTCCGGATACGTACCATGCCATCAGCGCTGCGGACACCGTGCCGAGACCGACTGGAATAATCCAGCGCCAACGCCGACCCAGCGCAACGATGAACATGACGATGAGCGGCCATACGAAGTAGAACTGCTGCTCTACTGCCAACGACCATACGTTGGTCCACAGGTGTGGGAAAGAGGCGTCAAAATATGAGGTACCACGAACGATTTCCACCCAGTTATATGAAAATGTGACGACACCGATGAACTGCCAGAGGATGTCAACAAGAAGGTCACGGTTGAGGAATCCGGCGACAATCAGGCTCGTCACAGCCATCAGGGCAACTGCGGGGAAGAGACGACGCGCCCGCCGCACCACGAATTCACGCAGATTGATGGTGCGGGTGCGGTGATGTTCGCGCACGAGCAGCGCCGTAATGAGGAATCCGGAGAGAACAAAAAATACGTCGACGCCGAGGAATCCACCGGGAACGAGGTTAGGAATGAGGTGGTAGAGCAAGACAGCAGCGGCTGCGAGGGCGCGCAGACCATCAAGACCGCGCAAGCGTCGGCTACGCGACGACCGTGGTGATGGCGACGGTACAGTCGATGGTGTGGGACTTGGCAGGGGCGACACAGTGAACGCGTCTTTCTCTTTCTTGATTGCTGGAACCACAGCCTGGTGGACGCTACCTGCCCTCACCAGACAACGCATGTCAGTATAGATTCTCGATCGGCGGTCGACACTTTTCACACGATAGGATGACCCGTATGAATATCGTCACCGAAGAAGTCATCCGCACCGCACTGAACGACGTGATGGATCCCGAAATTCGTCGACCGATCACAGAACTCGACATGGTGGACTCGGTGACCGTTGATGGTTCACATATCAATGTCACCGTGCTTCTCACCACCGCTGGCTGCCCGCTCAAACACACCATTACCCGCGACATTGAAGCCCGCCTGTCGACCATCGAAGGTGTAGATTCGGTGTCTGTCACCATGGGGGTGATGAACGCCGAGCAGAAAGCAGCATTGCGTGAGAAACTCTCGGGCGGTGCCGTCGAACGCGAAATTCCTTTTGCCCGCCCCGACAGCCTCACCCGCGTTGTCGCGGTGACCTCGGGCAAAGGCGGTGTTGGAAAATCGTCAGTAACCGCGAACCTCGCGTGCGCACTGGCGAAACAAGGGCTCAAAGTTGGTGTCGTCGACGCTGATATCTACGGTTTTTCAATCCCGCGCATGATGGGTGTCACAACGGAGCCGACCGTCATCGACGGCATGATCATTCCGCCTGTCGCCCACGACGTCAAAGTGATGTCGATTGGTATGTTCGTCCCCGATGGTCAAGCTGTCGTATGGCGTGGACCGATGCTGCACCGTGCCATTCAACAGTTCCTCGCCGACGTATTCTGGGGAGACCTCGACGTTCTGCTCCTCGATCTTCCCCCCGGCACCGGTGACGTCGCCATTTCGATCCCACAACTCATCCCCTCCGCGGAGGTGCTCGTCGTCACTACCCCGCAAGCGGCGGCTGCCGAGGTCGCCGAGCGTGCCGGGTCGATTGCCTCGCAAACACGTCAGCGCGTCATCGGCGTCGTCGAAAACATGTCGTACCTCCCCCAGCCCGACGGCTCGCGCCTTGCCGTCTTCGGTGAAGGCGGCGGTCAGGTCGTTGCGAAGCGCCTGAGCGACCAGCTCGGCTACGAGGTGCCGTTGCTTGCGGAGGTTCCTCTCGACGTCACCGTTTCCGGTGCTGGCGATGCCGGGCGCCCGGTGACGCTTGACGGTGGGCCGGCTGCCGAAGCGTTGACGGAGGTTGCCACCGCGATTGCTCAACGCGCCAGGGGACTGTCGGGACGCAAGCTCTCAGTCAATCCGCTCTAGCGAACGGTTCGCATCGCGCGCACGCGGGAGCGCACCGTCGGCGTCCCGGTGCGCCGAAGCTGCTTGACACGACGCTTCCGATTCGATTCCAAACGGTACGCGTCATCGAACGCCGCCGCTGTCGCTGTCAAGGAATCCATCGACGCTTTCGATCGGATCAGCGATTTCGCTTCCATGCCGCGCCGCAGCGCGGCTGCTTGTTCGGGTGTCAGCGGCGGTAGTGAGGCAACAGTTGCCGCACTCGATGTCGGTGCGGACGCGGTCGTTGAGGTTGCCGATGGGGCGGCTGAGGTCGTGCCAAAGGACGGGATCGCCAGTGGCTGCGCCGTGGCGCTGGTGGTTGCCGTCGAGTCTGTGGTTCCCGGCGTTGGTGTCGCACTCGTCGACGCAGTGTCGCGGCTGGCTTCACTGGTTACCGCCGAGGCAGCGGTGCCGAGAGGTGCGACGAGCTGCTTCCACTCGTCGATTTCTTCCTGTACCGCTTCGCGGATAATTGCCCGCGGGTCGTAGCGGCGAATATTGAGCGCTCCGAGATCGAATCCGCGCAGATCCTCGGGAATCTCATCATCGACGAAAGCGCGAGCCTTGGCGAGTTGGAGGCGCGCCAACTTGACCCACGACGCCAATTCCCGCGTCACCTGCGGCAGTCGCGTCGGCCCGATGACCACCACGATGACGAGGAGGATGACGAGAAATTCTCCGCCGCTGATACCGAACATGGTTCCTATCCTAGCGATGGCGTCTCACGCCTCGCGCTACACTGGTGGCGGTGAGCGCTCGCCACCAGTGAGTCGCTGGCACGTGTGGGAGCGAACCGTCATTACCGCCGTCTCCCGCAGCTACCGGAAGAGTCGCCATGAGTTCAGATAAAGCCTTGAGCTGGTCATTTTGTGAACAGTTCGTTCCCGAAGGGGACGTGCTCCAAGCTACGCGACGCCAGGCGCAGGAACTCGGGTGTACGCCGGTTTCCCCCGCCGTCGGTGCGACGCTGCGGATGCTCGCGGCGTCTCTCGGGGCGAAGACGGTCACTGAGATCGGCACCGG
>JAEZVQ010000072.1 GCA_023420745.1 Actinomycetes bacterium | reverse complement strand
GGCATACCCACGTGCGCAGCGGGATTGAAGGCATGGAGGCGATGCGGCATGACCCTCCCCTCACGATCGACTGCGGGCAGGCGGGAACGATCATGCGTTTCCTCCCCGTGCTGGCTGGCACCATCGGTACTGATGTCCGATTCCGGGCGGATGCGAGCGCCGTGCGCCGCCCTCTCACACCGTTGCTCGACGCATTGAGCGAGCAGATGAGCTACCAGTACGCCCCCGACTCTCCCGAGAAATTCCTCGAGGTGCGCGGGCGCCGACACGTCAGCGAGGTCACCCTCGACGCGTCACAGTCATCGCAATTCGTTTCCGCACTGCTGCTATCGGCCATGCGCCTGGCGCCCCCCGGATCAGCATTCACACTCAACCTCACCGGCGAATGCCCGTCGTGGCCACACGTCGAGATGACGATTGCTGAACTGGGGGCGCGGGGAATCACCGTCGACACGCATGGGCGAAACCAACTCGTCGTTCATCCCGGTGTTCTCCATCCCCTCGATGTTCGTATTGAACCCGACCTCAGCAACGCCGGCCCGTTCCTCGCTGCCGCGGCGATTACCGGTGGGCGGGTGACTATTCCTCACTGGCCGAGCGACACGACGCAGCCGGGGGCGCGGTGGGGAGACATTCTGCATGCGATGGGCGCCACCATTGACCTCGATGACCGGGCGCATACACTCACCGTCACCGGGTCACGTGAGGGGATACGCGGAATTGACGTCGATTTGAGTGAGTGTGGGGAGCTCGCCCCGACCGTTGCGGCACTGGCTGGGTGCGCGACCGGCACGTCGCGGCTGCGTGGGATTGCCCATGTGCGCGGTCATGAAACGAATCGACTGCGCGCCATCGTGTCGCAGCTGCGTGCCGTCGGTGTTGACGCGGAGGAAACCGAGGATGGCGTCGTCATCACCCCCTCGAGGCGACACCGTGAGGATGCGCACCGGGTGTGCGACTCGCGCAGCATTGTCCTCGACAGCGAGGACGACCATCGGATGGCGACAGCTGCGGCAATCCTCGCGCTCAAGCACCGGGGAATCCGTGTGCGAAATGCGGAAGCCACCGCGAAAACACTTCCGGGATTCTGCGCGATGTGGGAGCGGATGTGTGGCGGCTGTGCTGTTCGCGGCGGCGTGACACAACCTGAAAGTGACGGCGAAGGATGAGTCGACGCGATATTGGCACCGACGACCCCCGAGTCCGGGTGCGACCGGGACGCGGATCACGACCGCGAACGAAACGCCGCCCCGACTACTCGACGACCCCGACCGGGATGGTCGTGGCCGTTGATCGTGGTCGCTACACGGTGATCTGCGACGCCGATACCGCCGTCGTCCAAGCGGTGAAAGCACGCGAGATTGCTCGCGGTGGTGTCGTCGTCGGTGACATCGTCCACCTCACCGGCGATCTATCGGGGCGTCGTGACACGTTGGCTCGCATTGTTGAGGTACGCGAACGCACCTCGGCGCTGACGCGAAGCGCGGAGGACTCCGACGCGAAAGGTCGAGAGAAGACGATCGTGGCAAATGCCGACGTCCTCGTCGTTGTCACCGCGATGACGAATCCCCCGGTGCGTCCCGGTTTTATTGACCGCTGTCTCGTTGCTGCAATGGATGCCGGGCTGGAGCCGGTAGTGTGCTTGACGAAAGCCGACCTCGGTGACCCTGACGGCGCGCAGCAGCTGTGCCGTGACCTTGACGTGGAAACGATCGTGACAACGATCGTTGCCGATCACCCCGCTGGTGACGGCTACCGCCAGCTTGCCGAACGCGTGGCGGGGCACACGGCGGTACTGATCGGGCATTCTGGCGTGGGGAAGTCGACACTGCTCAACGCGATTATCCCCGAGGCACAGCGCGACACCTCGCATGTCAATGCGGTCACCGGGCGCGGCCGGCATACCTCAACATCAGTCGAAGCCTTCCCCCACCCGAAGGGCGGGTGGCTCATTGATACCCCGGGAGTGCGTGGATTCGGGCTCGCTCACGTCGATGCGGCCGCGGTCATCGACGCATTCCCCGAACTCGCCTCGGTTACCGATGAGTGTCCGCGAGCGTGTCGGCACCTCGATGACGACTGTGCGCTCAATACCTGGATCGGTGATGGCGCCGATGACGTGGAACGGGTGCGGCGCCGGTCACGCGTCGACGGGGTGCGGCGCCTCTTGCGTTCCCTGTATCAGGCGCAAGCGAAACCGTGGGAGTGGGACGCGCGAGGCTAACGCCCATATCGAGTGACGAAGTTCGCGAGTATTCGATGTGCCGGCTCGACGTCGATGCCGCGACACTGGTCGAGGATGCGCTGCTGTTCAGCCGGCGGATAGTACCCGGAAGCGCTGTATTCCCTGATACGCAGCATGATCGCGTCCTCGTCGAGTTCGGGGTGGAACTGGGTTCCGTAGATATTCGTACGCAGGGAGAATAGCTGCACCGGGCAGGTGTCGGAGGTGGCGAGCAGTGTCGCGCCCTCGGGCATTACTTCGCAGGCTTCCTTATGGCCGACGTAGGCGTGGAACTCGCGCGGCATTCCGGCGGTAATCGGGTCGACAGCGCCGGCATCGGTGACAGTAATGCGCGGTGCGGAAATCTCCTCACCGTAACGTGTCGTGATGGTTCCACCGAGGTGCCCGAGCACGGCAGCAACCGCGTAACACACGCCGAGAAACGGGAAATCTCGCGCAATGACCTCGTCGACAAGACTGCCAAGTTCGTCTTCCACTCGCCGCTGCGTGTCGCTTTTTTCCTGCTGCGGGGTAAGCGAGTCATAGGGAGAGCCGCACAGAATAATTCCCGCCCAGTCGTCGAGGCGATACCCGGTGAGTGGACGCTGATCGAGCGGATGCCACACGAGGTGCGTGTCGTCGAGACCGGTGTAGCGGTGGAAAACGTCGATTTCTGAGCGCAGGATTGCCGGCTGTGCGCGGGTAGTGAGGAGGAGAAACGGTGCCGATGCCATGGTTCCCAGTGTAGGGAGAAAATAGTGCAGCAGTCATCGCCAGCGAGGTGATTATGGGACAGGTGGCGGCGACAATGTTGCTAGACTCTGCCACGTGACACGCGGCGCCACACGTTATCTTCTCATCGCTGCCGGCGCTGCCTGCGTCGGGCTGGCAGCGATTGGCATTGTCTTGCCCCTGCTGCCCACCACCCCGTTTCTCCTGCTCGCCGCCTTGTGTTTCGCGAAGTCCTCGCAACGCCTCCACACCTGGCTGTACAACCACCGGTGGTTTGGCACCTACCTCGCGAACTATGAATCCGGGCGCATCACCCGACGACACCGGGTGACGACGCTGATCATTCTGTGGTGTGGACTGACGCTCTCCGCGGTGATGATCGGCAAACCGATCATGTATGCGGTTCTCGGCATTGTCGGTGTGGGCGTGACGATCCACCTGCTCCGGCTTCGCTCCACCCCGTAGGGTGAGTCCGGTAGCGTTAGTGGGGTGGACACCGCCGATCTTGACCTCGCCATCGAACTTGCTGACCTCGCCGACGAAGTCACACTACCGCGATTCTTTTCCCGCGACTTTTCCGTCGCCACCAAACCCGATGACACGCCCGTCACCGATGCCGACCGTGCGACGGAGCGAGTGCTGCGCGACCGGCTTGCGGCATGCCGCCCAGAGGATGCGATCCTCGGCGAGGAGTACGGGACGAGCGTGGAGGATGTGCGACGCGCTCCACGCCTGTGGGTGATCGACCCGATTGATGGGACGAAGAACTATCTGCGCGGTGTCCCGGTGTGGGCCACGCTGATTGCCGTGGTCGAAGATGGTTATCCGCGCACCGCGGTGGTGTCGGCTCCCGCACTGGGGCGACGCTGGTATGCCTCCCCTGATACCGGTGCGTGGGTGCGGGTTCTCGATCAATCCCCTCAACGCCTGCGGGTCTCGGGGGTTGATACCCTCACCGAGGCGTCGCTCGCTTTTTCGTCCCTTGCTGGCTGGGAGGCAATGGGGCGGCTCGACAACTTTGTCGATCTCACTCGACAGTGCTGGAGGACACGCGGCTACGGGGATTTCTGGTCGTACATGATGGTTGCTGAGGGAATCGTCGACATTGCGGCTGAGCCCGAACTCGAAACCTACGACATGGCGGCGCTCGTCCCTATTGTTGAAGGGGCTGGCGGTTGTTTCACCTCGCTGGACGGTCACCCCGGACCGTGGGGTGGCAACGCGGTGGCGACGAACGGGCACCTCCACCATGCCGTGCGCCGGGTGTTGGGATTCGTCGGTGACGTTCCAATCGAACAGGGCACGATGGGTAACGACGGTGGTGGTGTGGCATGAGGATCATTCATACTGCCGACTGGCACCTGGGGCGCACTCTTCACGCCATGCCGCTGGAGACGTATCACGCGCGTTTTCTCGACCATTTTGTCGACCTCGTCGACGAGGAAAAACCCGATGCCGTCATCGTTGCGGGCGATGTGTTTGACCGGGCTGTGGCGTCGACGTCAGCGATTGCCATGTGTGAGGATGCCTTTGCGCGACTCGTTGACCGCACGCGGCTCATCGTCATCCCCGGCAACCACGATTCTGCTCAGCGTCTGGGATTTGGCGCCCAGTTTCACCGTGACGGGCTGCATGTGGTGTGGGACGAACGTGACTGTGGACGTGCCATCGACCTCGACGGTGTGCGCATCTACCCGATCCCGTATCTCGAACCCGATCGGGCACGATACCTGCTCGCCTCCCCCGATCACGCCACTGTGGAGGATGACGCGACGGATGTGAGCGAGAGTGCTCTCCCCCGCTCTCACGAAGCAGTGATGGCTGCGGCGATGCGCCGCGTCGACGACGACCTTGCCGCGCATCCCCGCGACCTGGCAATCGCCGTGGTTCACGCCTTCGTTACCGGTTCGACAACGTCCGATTCTGAACGCGACATCAGCGTCGGCGGTGCGCAACAGATCCCCGGTACTGTTTTCGCCCACCTCGGTCACCAACGCCGCGACGATCGTCGTTCGCACGGTGTGAGCTACGTGGCGTGTGGGCACCTGCATCGTCCGCAGACCCCGTATCGCGACGATGAGGTCAGCGTGCGCTACAGCGGCTCGGTAATGCCGCTGTCGTTTTCCGAGGCCAGCGATAGCAAGTCCTCAACAATCATCGACATTGAGGGGCGACAGCTCACCACCCGCGAGATTCCCACCGAATCCGGGCTGGATCTGCGCGTAATCGCCGGGACATTGGATGAGCTGACCAGCGCACCACCAGCATGGGCACCGTCGGCATTCGTCCAGGTCAGTGTTACCGACGCGCTGCGCCCCGAGCGTATGGTTGAGCGGATTCGCCGCACCTACCCGCATGCTCTCGTCATCCGCCACACCGCAGCCGAAACCGACGCTGCCCAACCGCGACGCGACGTCACCGCACTGTCACGCATCGAGGCGACGACAGCCTTTTTCACCCAATCACTCGATCGTGAACTCACTACCGATGAACGACGCATCATCGACGACGTGTGGACCACGCTGCGACGCGGCGAAGAACAGTGAGGAGGAATCATGCGGCTTCTGACGTTGACGTTCACGGGAATCGGTCCCTTTGCCGGCACCGAGACCATTGACTTTTCACGTTTCGACGCCTCCGGGCTGTTCCTGCTACGCGGGCGTACCGGGTCGGGGAAATCGACGATCATTGACGCCCTGTGCTACGCGCTCTACGGATCCGACGCAGTGGGGGTGACCTCAAATGTCCAGCGTTTACGCTCGCGCTACGCCGAGCCGACCGCACCCTCGTCCGTCACCCTCCGCTTTGACGTCAATGGTGGTGTTTACGAGGTCAGTCGAACCGTCCCCTACCTCAAACCGGGCAACGCGAGTGAAACCCCCGCGAAAGCCAGTATCGAGCGCCTCGTCATCGTTGACGGCACAATCACGGAACGCATCCCGCTAGCCACCCGCATCCGCGAGGTCAACGCCACTGTCGTCTCGATCGTCGGGCTTGCCTACGCGCAATTCCTCCAAACCGTAGTGCTACCGCAAGGCAAGTTTGCCCAGTTCATCGAAGCCTCACCGATGCAGCGCACCACGGTACTGCGGGACATCTTCAAAACGGGTGATTTTGAGGCATTTCAGCGCACGCTCAAAGAACGCGCTGACCAAGCACGACGCCACGACGCCGAGGCACGAACTGCACTACTCGCCCACGTCGTGCAGTTGAGCGAGGATGCGCGCGAGCTCACCGATATTGACAGCGCCGACGGATTCGGCGACCGAATGAACGCACTAATCGGCGCCGGAGATTTCGACGCGATGCGCGAGGAACTGACCGACATCCTCGCCGCCGGTACGGTCACTCTCGACACTGCGCGATCGAGCGCCGCGCGCTGCGCCGCCGACTATGCCGATGCGCGATCTGATCTGCATAACGCCGACGCGATCGCTGACGCACGCGAGCAGTTCACGCGAGCTCAGCGGGAAGCCGCTGAAGCGCAAGCCGCGTGGGATGCTCTCGAACCCCTGCGCGAGCGCTCCCGCCTGGGTGAGGCGGCACGTCTCTTCGCCGCACCAATACACGCGACCGACTCGGCAGCTCGAGCACTCAACGCGGCTGAAGACGACGCTCGCCGCGCACGAGAAGGGGTGAGCGAGGCGACAATCACCGCAGTGACACAGCGAGAACTCGACACTGCGACGCTGGATGACGTCCCCCTCGCTTCACTTCGCAACGCCATCACCCAAGTGCAGCGTGAACTCGGCGGACTCGACCACGCTGTCGACCTCGAGCACCGTGTTGAGGACGCTCAACAAGAGCGTGACGCGGCACAGGAAACCCTCGCGGACGCGCAGCAGCGCGCGCAGGCGCTGAGCGAGGCGGTTGCCGCTGCGCAAATGCCACTCGCAACCTACGCCGAGCAACTCGCTCACTACCGCGAGCAGCTTGACGGGATCGACGAGTGTATGCGCGCGCTGACCACCGCTGCACAAGAACTCGAGCAGGCGCGCACCGCCGACAAACATCGGAGAGATCTTGTCGACATTGCCGAGGAGATTGGGCAACTGCGCAGAGATGAACAGCAGTCGGCACGCCAACATCGCGACCTCGTCCAACGCTGGATTCAGTCCCAGGCGTCACTGATTGCCGACACGTTGAGTGACGACCAGCCGTGCCCGGTATGCGGGTCACTGACGCACCCGGATCCCGCCGAGCCGAACAACGACCAGGTGACGTGGGAGGCTGTCGATACCGCTCATCAGCATCACGCGGCACTCGCTGAGAAGCTGACGACCGCACAAACCACGCAGGCAGAGTTGACCAAGGCGATCGCTGCGATTGTCGCCGATTTGGGCGGGCGGGCGACGGAAGCGATCGAGGAGCATCACCGGGCGTGTGACGAACGCTATCGGGAGCTCACCGCAATTCGCGACCAGCTTCCAACCTGGCAGCGCGAATATGACGAGGCGTGTGGCGCACTCGATGCGCAACGTCGCGAACTCGATGACACGACGCGCACAATCGAGACCGCCGAGGCGCGTCGAGCCGAAGCCGAACAGCGGATGTCTCAGCTCGCCGACGCCTATCGGGAGGCGTGCTGCGGGTACGACAGTGTTGAAGCTCGACGAGTGGCGCTGGTCGCCCGCGACGAGGAACTGCGTGCGGTCGTTGCCGCTGTCGAGGCGTGTGATCGCGCCCGGGAACGTGACGGGGAGGCTCGTGCCGCACTAGCCACAATGATTGACGATTCAGCCGTTTTTGCCAGCGTCGATGAGGTGCGGGAGGCGCTGGTCTCCGACGATGAGCTGCGCTCGATGACGGAGAGGATCGACACGGCACGCGCCGCCGTGCACGAAGCGCGCGGGCGTGTGGAAGCGGCACGCGATAACCGCTGGCACAGCCATAATGGACTCGACCGGGATCACCTGCGACACGTCGTTGCCTCACTGGCGGCTCGCAGTGACCACGCCCGCGATGACGAGCAACGCTGCGAACAAACCATGAGAATACTCCGGCGGCGCCTGACGACGATCACCAAGGCGTCGAAGGCAATCGAGACAGAAATGACAGACATGGGTTCCCTTCTCACTCTCGCTCGGATTGCTAATGCCCAGGGCACGAGCGCGGGAGCGACGACGTTGGAAACGTGGGTGTTGCGCACTCGATTTGAAGACGTCCTCGCCGCCGCGAACCCGTATCTAGCCGCGTTTTCTTCCGGAAAATACGAGCTGCGTTTCACCGAAAAAGATGCCACGTCGCAGGCGGTGAAATCGGGGCTCGGGCTGTCGATTTTCGCCAATGATGAGGATGGGGAACGTGGACCTCACACGCTATCCGGGGGCGAGCGTTTCTATACTTCGCTTGCCCTGGCACTCGGATTGGCTGAAGTCGTGTCCAGCGAAGCCGGTGGGGTCGAGTTCAAAACGATGCTCATCGACGAGGGATTCGGTCACCTTGACGGTGAAACCCTCGACCAGGTGATGCGCGGCTTGGAATCGCTGCGCTCGACCGGGCGAACCATCGGTGTCATTTCACACGTCGAAGAGATGCGTCGGCGAATCCATGATGGAATCGAGGTGAGCGGTCAGGTCGACGGCCCGTCAACCTTGCGAATCCACGCCTGACAGCGTGCGAGCCAGCGCCTCGCGCTCGGCGATGTCGTACCAGTCGAGAGGGAAGTCGAGAAGCACCTCGACACAGCGGTCAGCCTCGTCCTGCGTTGCCGCCTCACAACAGGCACGCACGACGTCGACCCCGTCATCGTCGTCAACGAAGAGGGCTCGAACGTGGTGCCAGTCGACGTGACGCGGCAGCGCTAAGTGCCCTCGCGTCACATCCTCACCGTCGAGATCGAGGTCGGCAACGGCGACTACTCGACGCGGCACCTCCGGGGAAGTGCCCTCCTGCGAGTCACGAATGACAATCAGCGACTCGATCGACGCGTTGATGAGAGCATCGTATTCAGCGCGTTCAATATCGTCGGCGCTCAGCGCCACCGCAGCCGATGTCAGCGCCGCATCCATCCCTTCATCGACGTTGCTGACCGACTCGAAATCGGGGATAACCATGCTGCGCACCGGGCACCGAGGCAGAGCGAGGTCGCTGACAACGCAGGGAATCCACACTCGTCGCCTGGTCGCGCCGGCATGGTCGCGTGTTTCGTGCGCTCGCTGAGTCGAAGTCCCCATAGTGTCAGTGTGGCATAGCGAAGGCGTCACGACACATCCGCCACCACCGTGTGATCCGCTCTCCCACAGGTGTTCTCCGATGTCGAGCGCGACGAGACGGCAGCGCCGCGTGCTGCACCGCACCGCCCGGCGAATCGCTACCGGTTGACGCACCGTCCGGGAGGTCGCCGGTGTGCTGCTCACCGCTTGGCGACTCACCGGCTAACGGCGCACCGTGTGGCGCCGGCTCGCTCACCGTTGCGCCAACCTGTGGGGCATCGAGTTTGAGCGCGGAAATCAACGTGTCAATGACATGCGCCATCGAAGACGGTTCACTGCCGTCGCGCGCAACCTCGCAACTCATCAACGCGCGTGACACCGCGATATCCTCGTCGATCACCACGTAGGGAATATCCTCCACCATCGATCCCATGACGGTGTGGACACCGGAGTAGTTGCGGGTGCCGATGGTGGCACGCTGAGCTCGGTTGACGACGATGACGTCGATCGGGACTTCGAGGTCGCGAATCTGGTTGAGGGCATGAGGCAGTCGCGACATGCCGATAGCGTCGGCTCGTACCACGAGGATCCTGCGGTCAGCGCGCGTGAGAATTTCGGAGTTAATATCTTCAGGTCGGGGGACAAACGTCAATTGCGACGGGTCGGATTCGCCCATCCCGGAACCGAGGTCGACGATGACGTGCCCGTAGTCGGCGAGGCTTTCGATCGCGTCTGCCAGCGGTTCCGCGGGAATTTGGCGCCACTGGTCGGCGCGGGTCAAACCGGTGAGTAAGGCCAGCGTTGGCGTCAGCTCGGTACACAGTTCGCGCGGGGTGTGAGCTCCGTCGTGTCCGAGGTTGCGGTTGCGCACCACTTGCGCGACACCGCTGGCTTCAAAACCGAGTCCGTGGAGAAGAATCTGGGACGGCTCAGCAAGATCGGCATCGACGATGATTGCCGGCTGCTCGCGGGCAATGGCGTGGGCAATGTGCATTGCGATGGTCGAACGCCCAGGCGCCCCAGCGGTCCCCCACACGGCAATAATTGACCCGCGTTGCGTCGACTTCGTGAAGACGACATCAGTTGAGTTCTCGTCGCTGTCCTGATTCGCCGCCGAATCGCTCGGCTCACTGACGTCGATCGGCCACGCGGCGGCGTCATTTCCGTCCCCGGTGTTGTCCTCACCCTCACTGGCGACGACGTCCTCGGTGTCCACCCACACGTCACCGAGATCCTCGTGATCGA
>JAEZVQ010000060.1 GCA_023420745.1 Actinomycetes bacterium | reverse complement strand
CGCATACCCGGCGGCAATGTCAATCAACGCGTCAATGTGTTCGCGACCGGGGTTGCCGAGCGGGTCGGAAGCCACGTCGATGTCATAGCCGAAAATCCTGACTACCTGGCTGATGAGCAGCGGCAGTGGTCGGGTGGTCACGGCTCGCACGGCACGCAACCGGCGTCCGAGCTCGCGCAGGCGCAGCCAGCTGTCGCGTTCACCGTCGAGTTCGCCAATCGCAGCCGCGTCCATCGTCGCGAGTTCGTCGAGAGCATCGACGAGCACGGCTTCTCGCGAGCTGACTCCACGCCCGCGAGCGAGCGTTTTCGCGCGGGCAAACAGTGCAGCGACCGTCTGCGCGTCACACCCGAGGTTGGTCACCAACCGCATGGCGTGGTGCCCGTCAGCGGGGGATGCGATGGCACCGAGAACAGCGCAAATGTCGACGACAACAGGTGAGGTGAGCAGCCCTCCAGCACCAATGATCTGAGCGGGAACACCTCGACGGCGAAGTGCGTCGAGGATCGCCTCATGGTGGCGGCGCTTGCGGGTGAGCACCGCGTAGGTTTCAGGCGGATTCGGGCGTCTTCCCGCCGCTTCGGCGTCGTGGCGCGCGCGCTGCTCGGCGGCTCGCCACTGGGCGATGGTTTCAGCGGCTTCCTCGTACATCTGCTGCTCCCACATGGGATAGCAGTAGCGAATCACCCCCGCCTCGGGATCCTTCCCGGGGCTGGGGTTGAGCGCCTTGACCTCGACATTCACCCCGTTGGCACTCGCCAGCGGGGCGGCGACCACGTTCGCTGCGTCGAGGATGACGGGATCGTTTCGCCACGCGTATGTCAAATGTTGGACGGTGCCGCGCTGATTCGGATCAAAGTAGTCGCCAAAGAGGTCGAGGGATGCCGCGGAGGCACCTCGCCACCCGTAGATCGCCTGGTTGGGGTCGCCGACGGCTGTGACGGCATGGTCGGAAAAAATCGCGCCGAGCATCTCGAGCTGCGCCGTCGACGTGTCTTGAAACTCGTCGAGGAGCACCGCGTCAAAGTCGCCACGAATGTCACGGGCAATGTGTTGATTCTCGGTGACGAGTTGTCTGACAAGGGAGAGGGTGTCGGAAAAATCGACGAGGTCATGCTCGCGCTTATACCGCTGGTAGTCGTCAATGAGATCGACGTAGGTCGCTTGGTTTTCGACCACCGCCATCCACCGTTTCGTTTTTGTTTGGAGTGCGCGTGCGCGCCCTGCGGGTGCGAGATCCCCCAACGGCATCAGTTGATCGTGACAATACGCCCCGAGCTCATCGAGGGACACTTCGTGAGCGCGCATCTCGTCAGCAAGATAACGAACGTCGGCAGCGATCAACGACAGTGACCGCTTAGGTAGTGGTCTCCTCGTCGTCGCCACCAGTTCGGTGACGATCTGCGTCTTGCGCGCATCGGTAATGAGCTGCACACCGGGGTCAATGCCGAGCATCAGCCCGTGTTCGCGCAATAACCGGTAGGCAAAGGAATCGTAGGTGGAGGTCACCGCTTGGGCGCGCGTCCAGTCGTATCCGCTACTCGTGCGCGAATCATCGGGTTGTGCGCGCAACACCTCACCCAGTGGCGTTTGGGCGAGAGCGTCAAGACGTGCCTTCAATCGCGCGGTGATCTCCCCGGCTGCCTTGCGGGTGAAGGTCACGCCAAGAATTCGATCGGGTGAAATTCCATGACGCACCACCACACCGAGCACGCGAATCGACATGGTTTCGGTTTTGCCCGACCCGGCTCCAGCAATGACGAGCTGCGGGGCGAGGGGCGCTTCGACAACCTCGACCTGCTCGTCAGAGATCAGCATCCGTGGGCGACCGGTAGAAGCGGCATTAATCGCGTCGACAATGTCGCGCGCTCCGACATCTTCCCGCAACGTCATTATTCAATACTCCTCTTCCCGTCGGCTCGGGTCGGACAGATTCTCACCGCCGGGCACGTCGAGCAGTATTCACCCGGGTTCGCCACGAAAACCGACCCGCAAGCGGCATCAGCAGCCTGCCGAATCTTGTGCATCAGCTCGTCTCTGAGTTGCTGATTATCCTCCGGCAGATCCTCGCCAAACAGACGCGGCTGCTGCATCGGATTCTTGTTCTTCAACGGATACACCACCGCGCCAACGACCGTGTCCCCTTGCTGATGCAGCGCGTACTGATAGAGGGCGAACTGAATACTGTTTTCGGTGTCGCCCTGGGTGAATCGCCCCGTCTTGATGTCGACGACACGCATTCCCTCCGGGGTTTTTTCGACCCGGTCAATGAAACCGTGCAATCGCAGTTGACCGTCCCTGACATCGAAGGGCACTTCGACACTGACCTCGGTTGTTTCTGGGATTCCCGCGAAGAACTGTGCGAGTTGTCTGACTTTTTCCTGTGCGGTTGTGTACTCGAGTTGCCCGATTGTCGTCGAGGGGTCGATCCCGGTTTCTTCCCAGCGCTGCTCGAGTTGCGCGAGGAGTTCTTCTTCCGTACCGCGCGGGTTGCGCTCGGCAATCGAGTGGATGAGGGTGCCGAGTTTCGCTGCCGGCCCGGCAACGGCACCGCCCCCGTTGCGCTCGAAGAACCACCGTGCCGGGCAGTCAATGAGGCGCTGAACTGCGGAAGGTGACAGGATGGGAACCTTCCCTAGACGATCCGCTACCGCCGTGTCGTCGTCAGTATCGTCGCCAGCGGCGGACTCGCGTGTGTGCACCACAAGGTCGACACCACCCCACTCGAGCGGATCAGCACCGGGAACACCGGCGGCACCAAGATACGCGAGCAGTCGACGGGCGAGCTGGCGTTGACTGTCCGCCTCAGCATCGGCGCAGTGTGGCGTAGAGGCGAGACGGCGCAACATGGCCACCACGCTTCTCGGATCCTCCCCTTCGGGGACAGTCGAGGTGGGGATCTCACCGTCATCGTCGCGTGACACACCGGCTGCGTCGGCAATCAGTTCAAAGAACAGCGACGGTACGACATCAGGCGTGCGAATCGCGTCGACGCTGAGAGTCTCACTGGCGCGCGACACGGCAGCGACGAGGAGGCGCAGTTCGTCGGCGATACGCTGCTGCCGGGCGAGTTGCGCAGTGTGGCGCTGCCCGCGGATGTCGGCGATACTGATGCGCCCATTGGCGAGGTCGGCGACATCGGCAGCGTGGGTCAGCCGGTCGGGCAGGGTAAGCAACGGCCAGGCTTGGTCATTGAGGCTGGCGATCATCACCACCGGCCAGTGCCGTCCAATTGCTTGAGAAACCGTGAGCACGTGAACGCCGGGGGGACGTTGCGCGGTAACCGCGAGCGTGTCGGTGGGCAGCTGCTGGGCGAGGTAGTGTCGGGCGAATTCTTCAGCCGTTCCCTGCGGGTTGCGCTCCCTCCACACGTCGGCAGTGCGCATCAGCGAGATCACCGCATCAAGCCGTTCGTCATCGTCACTGCTCCACGGAGTATCGGCGAGAGCACTGTCGACCCACCTGTCCTCAATCCCCAGCGTCTGCCATACTGCATCAATCGCGTGGTCGGGTGCTTCGCTGCGCTGCTTCGCCGCCACCTCGATGACGCGGAGAGCGCGAATCATCGATTCAACGGCCGTAATCTCGTCCTTCGACCAGCCGAGGAGTTGATTGACGTCGACAGTGGCGAGGAACTCGACCATATCGAGAGTGGAGTTCCAGGTGACCTCGTGCCGTGCGGCAGCGACGGTGTCACCCTCGACCTCAGTACGAGCATCGCCGGTAGCGAGGCTGGCAGCTCGTTCACCGACGCGGCGGATGAGGAGCGGGTCGAGTCCAATGAGTGGCGAGGTCACCAGGTGCTCAAAGAATCGGGCGGCACCCGCGCGTTCACCGGTGACATCGGTGGCGGTGAGGAGCTGAAGGAGCGTCCCGGTCACCGGATGGAGCGCGTAGGTCAAGGCACGCCGCGAACACGTCACGTCGATACCGTGACGTACGAGCGCGGTGCTCACCCGGTTGACCTCTCCAGCGGAGCGCACGATCACCGCAATGTCAGACAACTTCCAGTTCTTCTGCGCAACCTGACGGCACACGCGCTCGGCGATGGCACTCATCTGCTGAGCATGCGATGCCCACACCGCGACCTCGACGCAACTGGGATCCTCAACGGGATCAACACTGCCCACACGCCTTCGCGCACTATCCCCGGTGATCGGCACCCGCGATTCGAGGTCGCGCACAATCCGGCGCAGCGTCTGGTTTCCCACGTGGGTAGGACCGAGCTGGTAGGCAAGCACCGGGGTTTCGCCTCGCCCGATCGCGTCGATCAGTCGTTGATGCAGGTGCGGTTCGCCCCCACGGTAGGTAGCGGTGGCAATATCGGGGTTGGCGGTGGCAATGACGCGCACCCCACGACCGGCGATGGCCACGAGAAGCTCGAGCGTTGACGTCGTCGCGTCCTGGAGGTCGTCGACAATGACAATGTCGGGAAGGTCGTTTGCCTCGCCGGATGCGACGATGCGCGCCGCGACTCGTTCAATCTGTGCCGTCGTCAACTGCAGCTGTATCGACGTCGAGGTCAGCTGGTCGATGGGGGCGATCGTTGTCGCCCAGTATTCCATCAGTGCCCCTACACTCTCCCACAGTTGCCGCCCGGTTTCGCGCCCGTACCGGGTGAGGGTTTCCCCATCCCACCCGACTTCTCGCGCACGAGCGATGAGGTTGCGTACCTCCATGCGAAATGCTGGCATCGCCCGCACATCCTCGGTGATCTCAACCGGCCAGGTGATGATATTCGCGGCGATGATTTCAGCGAGTAGCGCGTCCTCGTCGGCGCCGGTGAGCAGGCGCGGTGGCGGGGCAGATTCCTGCCTGGGATGGGTGGCAATCCAGTGGGGGGCGACAATGTCGTAGGCGAAGCTGACCGTAGTGCGTGCCGGTCGTACCACGCCGGGCATGAGTGTTTGGGCGATCGGGAGCAGGTTTTCTGCTCGATTCCGGTCAGGCAGTAGCAGTCGCAGCGTATGTCCTCGCGAGTGGAATGCCTTCGCCAGTGTCAGTGCGACAGTGGTTCTGCCCGCCCCCGGGCATCCCCCGATGACAGCGTGGGCGTCACCGTCGAGAACGCTGTCAACAATTGCTTGCTGCGCATCGTCCAGGGGAGGCAACGCAGACGGCGTCACGGGGTGGACGATGCGAATCTGCCGCGCCGGGGCATGAGTGCCGTTGCTACCATGGGGGGCGTTGTCAGTAGTCATCACGTTCGGTCCTCGTCACGGGGTCGGTATCGAGAGGAAAGCTATGCGGGTATTGATTGGTCTCGAGGGCATCAAGCGCGAGCTCAGCGTCGAGGTCGACATGAGTGAGGATGAGCTGTTCGCCCTGGTCAAACGCTGCATCTCCGATAAGTCGACGCTCGATTTGACCGATCCGGGTGGCCAGCGCGTGCTGATCCCCGGCGAGCGTATCGGCTACGTCCTCATTGCCACAGAAAAGCCGCGCGCCGTGGGGTTCACCGCGCATTTGACGAACTGAAATACGTGTCGCGCACCTCCACGCCTCGTTGCTCTCACGCCTGCAGGTGGACGGCAGCGAGGCGTTCTTGATGTCGCGCAGTAATGCGCTGCATCGTCTCGGCGGTGTCGGTATCGTCGGTGACGATATCGGTGTTGGTGTAGAAGAAGGCATGAACCAGCCCGAGCGCTTCCCCACCGACACGACGGGTCCATAGCGACAGCCGGGCACGCAGCTGCGCATCCTCGGCGGTGGCGGGTGCGAGGCGTTCGCGCACCCAGTCGGCATGACCAAAATCGGAAACGGACTCACCGAATTCGTCTTCCCCGGCGAGGCGCGCAATTTCGCGCAGCGCGTCGGTGAATACCCCCATCGCCACGTAGGTTTTCGTCATCCGCTCCCACCACGTTGTCGGGCGGGTGCGCGCATCGAGGTCGTCGAGCAGCCCGTCGTAAGGGGCGATCGCTTCAAGGATGTCGATATGTTCACGCGTGGCTCGTTTGGCCACATCTTCAAAGG
The DNA here is from genome assembly GCA_023420745.1 of Actinomycetes bacterium. Taxonomy (GTDB): domain Bacteria; phylum Actinomycetota; class Actinomycetes; order Actinomycetales; family Actinomycetaceae; genus Gleimia. Next base: position 1,610 of record JAEZVQ010000060.1, on the reverse strand, counting down.
CTGTCCACGCTGCGGCCGACATCCGCGCCATATCGACGCGTTCAAACGGTCGCGGCGCTTGGTCGCCATCTTTAGCTAAACGTGTCTGTGCCGATAGTGCCGCGTAAGCGCCGAGACCGATGAGCTGGGTGAGGACGGTGCGCGACACGTCCTTATCTGCGGGAATGGTGTTCTCAGTGGTGTCCATCACGGCCATCCTCTCTGCTCGGTTCACAATCGCGGGGCACACCCCTGTGATTCGCGCCTGTGGTTCACTCACCTGTCTTCTCATTCTAGGCAATGGACTCGCTGATCCGCGCGTCTCACCCGCACTCCGGCACGACACTGACCAAACCCGAGGAACACCGGGCAATAGCGCCAATTTTCCCCGGCATTCTGCTCCTCACCTAGGCGTGCGGTATAGACTGCCGACGTGAAAGACAGTCAAGAACACAACCACCCCACCACCTCGGCAGCTGTGGAGAACGAGGCTGGCACCACCGTCGACACTGTGCAGCCGTCGCCGGGAGTCGTTCGCGGTCACGATTTCCGCGCGCCCCTCGCCGCCCAGGAAGTGGCGGCGGATATTGACGAAAAACTCTCGGCACATGATCTCAGCCACCGCACCTTCGCTGAGTTCGGCGTCGCTGAACCTCTGTGTCAGGCTCTCGCCGCGCGTTCAATCACCCACCCCTTCCCAATCCAGGCACTGACGCTGCCCGTCGCACTCAAGCGGCGCGACATTATCGGCCAGGCGAAAACCGGCACCGGGAAGACCCTCGGATTCGGTCTGCCGCTGCTCACCCACGTTCTTGACGCGTTCGACGCCGCCGAAATGTCCCACATTGAGGGCAAACCCTACGCGCTCGTCATCGTCCCCACCCGGGAACTGTGCAAGCAGGTGGGTCAGGATCTGCGCGACGCGGCATCGCACACCCGGATCCGCGTCGTTGACATTTATGGTGGAGCCGCATTTGAACCGCAGATTGAAGCGATCACGCGCGGCGTCGAGGTTGTCGTCGGCACGCCGGGGCGCCTCATCGACCTCATGCGACGCGGTGTCCTCGACCTCGGTTTTGTACGCACGGCGGTACTTGACGAAGCCGACGAGATGCTCGACCTCGGGTTCCTCCCCGACGTCGAACGCCTCCTCGCTGCCGTTCCCCACAATCGACACACCATGGTGTTTTCCGCAACGATGCCCGGGCCTGTGGTGGCACTGGCACGACGCTACATGAACCACCCCACGCACATCCGCGCCCAGGATCCGGACAACACCGGCGCCACCGTCAAGTCCGTCACCCAGGTCATCTACCGCTGTCACGCCTTGAACAAGATCGAAGTGCTGGCGAGAATCCTCCAGGCACGCGGACGCGGCTTGACGATGATTTTTGCCCGCACCAAACGCGGAGTCGCCGCCCTCGCCACCGATCTCTCGGCACGGGGGTTCGCTGTTGCTGCACTGCACGGTGACCTCGGACAGGGGGCGCGCGAACAAGCGATGCGCGCCTTCCGCCACGGCAACGTCGACGTGCTCGTCGCCACCGACGTCGCCGCACGAGGAATCGACGTCAACGACGTCACCCACGTCGTCAACAACCAGTGCCCCGAAGATGAACGCACCTATGTTC
>JAEZVQ010000025.1 GCA_023420745.1 Actinomycetes bacterium | reverse complement strand
GGCTGGGAGGTTAACGGTGACGACATACGCATCCTCCTCACGCGCCTGCACCGCGAGTACACCGGCGAATCGGGGATCGCGCTGATGATTACCGAAAATGGGTCAGCGTGGGCTGATGATGCGGACGCGACAGGATTTGTCGATGATACCGACACGCGCCTGTCCTACCTGCGTGACCACCTCGCCGGTGTTCACCGAGCAATCGAGGAAGGCGCCGACGTTCGCGGCTACCTCACATGGTCACTCATCGACAACTTTGAATGGGCGTGGGGCTACACCAAACGGTTTGGGATTGTCCGCATCGACCCCGATACCCTCGACCGCACCCCGAAAGCGTCGGCACTGTGGTACCGCGACCTCATTGCTTCGCGTTCGCTGACGTGAGCAGCGGGTGGAAGGGACGCAAACACATCCACGTCACCCATGCGCACAGGAGGAATGGCGGGAGCCCGACGACAATCTTCACCACCCCCAGTGCCGCAATATTGCCCGTCACCCACAGCGGGTACTGGACGGCGAAGCGCAGCAAAAACAGTGATGCCCACATCCATGTCAACAGTCGGCAGATTCTGCCGAGCGTATGCCACTGCGGGGTCGCCCACCAGCGGCGCGGCATCGGGTAGACCAGCCCGAGTACCACGGATACCGCGGGGTATCGACACAGGATCGAGCCGATGAGCACGATAGCGTAACCCGCCGCGGCAACAATTCCGAGGGCAAAGTAGTTCTTCCCCTCCCCGGTCAGCCACACCCACGCCACGCTAATAAGGATCCCCACCATGCCGGAAAGCGCGTAGGTCAACGAGCTTTTCACAGCAATCCGAGCCACGAGGAGGACGAGGGAAAGACCGAGGGATACCGCGAGCGCGATGCTGATGGAAGGTGCCGCGAGGTAGGCGATGACGAAGCTGAGAACCGGCAGTATTGACTCGGCAATACCGCGCGGCCCGCCTGCAGCGTCGAGCGCGTTGAATTCTCCCCCGGTGAAGTCACCGAAGATCGTGCGCGTGGTGGGACGGTGGTTGTCGTCGCTCACCGGTCGATCCCTTTCTGTGTCGGGGTGAGGAGGTCGTAGGCGGGGTTGATGAGCCGACGACGTCCGGCGGTTTCGAGGATCATCCCTCGGGCTTCCAGCCACTGTCCCGGTGCGATCCCGGGGATGGCGTCACGCCCCTGCCACACGAGCATGATGGTGGCGGTGTCGTCGCGCAGGTGAACGCGCAGTTCTCGTCTCCCGCCTTCGCTCGGGTAGGTCACTGCGACGACCTCGCCGCTGACGCGTACGGGGCGTCGTGTTTGAGCCTGGGCAATCGGGGTCATCGGCAGTGTTCGACGGTTGATCGCCGAGTAGTCGGCACGCTGCGTTTCGCCGTCACTCAGTTCAGGATTCACTCGTCACCTGATTTGTCTCGTCGACGGTGGTGGCACCGGGTTCGGTGGGTGGACGAAGCGGCAGCAGCGTTGTCGGTACGGCGGCGTGATTTCCTCGTTCGACAACTATGTCGTCAATAAAGTCGCTGATCCGCCCCATTGCTTCCTCGTCGATGGCTGCACGACCGTCGATATCGAGGCGGAGCATCCACCGTGGTCCGTCGATGCCGATGACGCGACGCGGCTGGGTGACGGTGTTGCCGTTGGGTGCGGTCATCGGGATATTCAACACGAGTTCTTCACCCCAGCGTCCCTCGCCGCGGCTGAGCACCGTCGCGCCTTCATTGCCAGCAGTGTCGGCGATGGTGGTGGCGAGGTCAGGCCAGAGGTCTCGGTTCTTCGGCGCGGCGAAGGCGCGGGCGAGGATCCGCGATTCGGCGACGACGACGGAAACGGCTATCGGCGTCATCATGTTCCCCGCGGTGACCATCGCCAGTTGGATTCCTGGAACCCGCGGGATCTTGACGCTACCGCAGTCGATATATCCGTGCGTCGTGTCGCGCGAAGCACTATCCCACGGGCCGTGATCGGCGTCGACAGGCGCGGTGGTGTCGCTGTCTGGTGTCTCGATTGTCGTATTCGCGGTGTCGCCGACAGACGACGACGCCGAGCGTTTCGTGAACCAACCCATAGGGGTAGTTTCTCACGAAAGCTCGGCGTCGCTGGAGTTCATTGCCTCACTCGGCGCATTCAGCGCACACGGGCATCCCGTCTTCTTCGTAAGCAAGTTGGGACCGGTGCTGCACGAGGAAGCACTGTGAGCAGGTAAATTCGTCGGCTTGACGAGGAATCACCTGCACTGTCAGTTCTTCATTCGACAGGTCAGCGCCGGGAAGCTCGAAATCTTCGGCAGCCTCGTTTTCATCCTCGTCGACGACATTGGAACCGACGTCACTGCGTTGGTTTTTCAGTTCTTCGAGTGAATCGACAGAAACGTCGTCTTCGTTCTTGCGCGGCGCATCGTAATCCGTTGCCATCGTTTCCTCTTCCGTCTCCACCGGTTGATGCCCACCCGCTGGGTGAGTATCGAAAAGATGTTGCGCGGGGATAATAGCACTATTTCGACCCCCACGGGCAGCACACCACGCTATTCGTTCCATTGCTCCGCGCGACATACTCGCTCACCACCCCGTACTCGGCGCCGTTGTGCGGTATTTTTTGATGGAGAATGGAGGCAATCAATGATTGAGTTAGAACTGCTCGGCACGCATACGAACGGCTCGCAGCTGGTGTTCACCGACCCCGACGGAGCCCGCTACCTCATCACCATCGACGACGCGCTACGTGCGGCAGTGCGGCGTGAAGCCATGCAGTTGACCTCTTCACCCACCACCACCGACACGCTCCAGCCACGCGAAATTCAGTCACTGCTGCGTGCTGGAATGACGCCGGAAGAGATTGCCAGCACCTACAGCACCGACATCCAGCGTGTCCTTCGACTCGTTGCCCCGATCCGCGCTGAGCAGCTGTCGATTATCCGCCAGGCGCTTGCCGCTCCGGTGGGCTCACACGAGGACTCCCCCACTCTCGAAGACCTCGCCATCAATCGGCTCGCCACGCGTTCTGTCGACCCCATGTCTTTCCACTGGACTGCGACGCGCCTCGCCAACTCCCCGTGGCAACTCCACCTATCCTTTGCGCAGGCTGCTGAGGAGCACGTCGCCACCTGGGATGTCACCCCGCGCGGAGAGCTCGTTCGTGCCGTCAACGATGAGGCGAAGTGGCTGACGGAAACGACGACGCCAACACCGCCGCTGGCGCGGCTCGCTGAGGAATCGGCAGCACGTCGACGCGGCGAAACCGGGGATGCTCACACGGTTGCCGGAGATGCTCCCGCCCCGATACCGGCTGACACTGCGGGGGCGCGTGCCACGTCGGTTAATACCGCGGGGATGGGGATGCCCGGCACCGACGTCGAGTCGCTCCTCGACGACCTCGCGGCGGCCCGCGGACGGCGCCAGCCCGTCGTCATTGACGATGACGAGGACGACGACACTCAGGTCACTATGTTCCCGTCAGCACCGTTTATGCGCCTGCATTCGACGACTGGCACGCAACGCGACCATGACAATGCGCCGACACCGTCGACGAACAGTGACCGCACGAGTGCGGTCGACACCGCCGCGTCCACGCCGTCGCCTACAACAACGACCGAGGCGAATAGCGCCTCCGCGGCCACCACCCCTGTACCGGACAGCGGCACCGACAAAGCGTCAACCGACGCTCCTGACCAGGGGGAGGATCACCCCGGCGACAATGGCACGGGTGGTCCGACACTGCCCGGTTTGGAATCGCTTTCCGATGATTCCAATCCTGGTGATTCTCGCCAGGATGGTGCCGGCGGCGGCGAGGGCAAGAGCCGGAAGAACGGCCGCCCCTCAGTGCCGTCGTGGGCGGATATTATTCTCGGCACCACCTCGCGCCCACAGTAGCGTGTTCAGTGCAATCGCACGATGGGGATCGCGCGTTCCGCGTGAGTCAGTCCACCGTGCACTCCGGTGAGGTGTAACGACATAGTGTCGGGGCGTGACGAATCCCCGACGACCGTCGAGCCATGAGGAAAGAACAGCCCCGCTCCGATGAGACTCGCTCCGTCCCCCTCGCCAATCAACTGATGGGCATCGGCAGCGGGGATCACGACACCGATGTCGCCAAGATGCTCATGCCAGCGTGACAATACCTCGGCTTCCATGCCCTCCTCGGTGTGGATGTGGAGGCTGCGAGCTTCACCCGCGAGTGCGGTGACATGGCGACCGAGTGCTGGAATACGGGCAATATCAACACAGTCGGCGGGTGTCGTGTCGACCATCCCGTGGTCGGCGGTGAGGATCAGCGCCGCGTGCGGCGGCAATGCTCGACACAGGCGATTGAGTGCCGTGTCAAGGGCTTCAAGTTCCGCCGTCCACACGGGGTGCTGCCACCCGAGACGGTGTCCAGCGTGATCGAGTTCCGACCAGTACAGGTAGACCAGCGGTGTCCGCCGGTTGACGCATTCGACAATCGTGGCATCGATGCGCTCATCGAGTGTTTCAGCACCAATGTAGCGCGCACCGCGCAGCGCCGCACCGGTCAACCCCGACTGGGCAAAGCGCGGGGAGGAAATCACGGCACTGGGGATCCCGTGCTCACGCAGGCGCTCGAACCAGGTGGGAACCGGCTGCCACAGCTGAGGCGGCGTGGTGATACCGTCAAATGACAGGAGGATACCGGTGTGCCCACGGTGGTAAACCGACCACCCCACCATCCGGGTGCGCCCGGGCATCGCCCCCGTCGTCGACGCGGTGATGGCGGCAGCCGTCGTCGAGGGGATGACGGTGCGCGCCTCGATAATGTCGCCGCTGTAGCGCCTGAGTAGCGGGGCGTGCCCCATGCGCGCCATCATCATGTCGTAGCCCAGCCCATCAACCACCACGACACACACCTGGGTTACGGAATCGAGAGCGAGACGCTCACGCAAATCGCTGGTTACCGAGTGATGGGCAACGTCATCACCGACACCACTCACACGCACGCTCCGCTGGTGTGCGAGCGGCTCGATACACAGCCCGAGAATATCCGTGAGGTGCGGGTAACAGCGCTGGTCGGCTGCGATGTCCGCGATAACACGCTCGCACGCGCGCGTGATCACAGCGCTACTGCTGGTCGCGTCATTCTTCGCGCTCATCCGCTCGACCTCCTCTCACTGCGTAGCGTCCACTCGGTTGCTTCCCATCTCGTGCCGTGCCGCCGTGTCGACACCGAGCATTTTTCACGGTGCACCGGCGTGGACGACCGGTGCCAACCCTGACTTTTGCCACAATATTAGGCATGTCTGACCGTGTTCACCGCCCGCGTTCGTCTTCGGCGTCATCGTCTGCGACCCTCCCACCCGATGACAGCGAGCAAAATATCGTCGAAATCGATGTGTCTGATGAGATGCGTGGGTCGTTTCTCGAATACGCGTATTCGGTGATCTACGCGCGTGCTCTGCCCGATGCCCGCGACGGATGTAAACCGGTGCAGCGACGCATCCTCTACCAGATGAGCCAGATGGGTCTTCGCCCCGACCGCGGTCACGTCAAGAGTCAAAGCGTGGTCGGCGAGGTGATGGGTAAACTTCACCCCCACGGTGATGCGGCGATCTACGACGCCCTCGTGCGCTTGGCGCAGGATTTCAACCTGCGTTTGCCACTCGTGGACGGGCATGGCAATTTCGGCTCACTCGACGACGGTCCGGCCGCCGCACGCTACACCGAAGCGCGTCTCTCCCCTGCTGCGCTCGACCTGGTGGCCAGCCTCGACGAGGATGTCGTCGATTTCGTCCCGAACTATGACAACCGCGCGACACAACCTGCCGTCCTGCCCGCCGGCTACCCGCAACTGCTCGTCAACGGGGCGTCGGGGATTGCTGTGGGCATGGCAACTAATATCGCTCCCCATAACCTCGGTGAGGTGATTCAAGCGACCTGTCACCTCATCGACAACCCGCAGGCTTCGGTCGGTGACCTCATGCGTTTCGTGCCCGGTCCTGACCTACCCGAGGGCGGCGTCATTGTCGGGTTGGACGGGGTTCGCGAAGCCTACGAGACCGGGCGGGGGACGTTCCGCACGCGAGCCAAGGTCAGCGTCGAGCGTGTCAGCGCCCGCAAACAGGGCATTGTCGTCACCGAATTGCCGTATATGGTTGGACCGGAACGCGTCATTGAAAAGATCAAAGATGCTGTTCAGGCGAAGCGCCTCCAGGGGATTTCCAACGTCACCAACCTCACCGACCGTCATCACGGGGTGCGCATCGTCGTCGAGGTGAAGAACGGGTTTAATCCCGAAGCGGTGATCGCTCAGCTCTTCAAACTCACCCCCCTCGAAGACACTTTTTCGATCAACGCGGTGGCGCTCGTCGACGGCCGCCCGCAGACGTTGAATCTCAAGCAGTTGCTCGAGGTCTACCTCGACCACCGGTTCTCGGTGGTGCGCCGGCGCACCGAGTTTCGACGTACGAAGGCACTCGAGCGCCTCCACCTCGTCGAGGGCTTGCTGATTGCCGTCCTCGACATCGATGATGTGATCGCGATTATCCGATCCTCCGACGACGCAGCGACGGCGAAAACTCGCCTCATCACCGCCTTCGAGTTGTCTGACATCCAAGCCGAGCATATTCTCAGTCTCCAACTGCGCCGTCTCACCCGTTTTTCACGCATCGAACTCGAATCCGAACGCGACGAACTTCGCCGCCGCATTGACGAACTCGAAGCGATCCTCGCCTCTGATCAGCGGTTGCGTGAAGTCGTCCGCATGGAGCTCATTGAGGTGTCGCAACGCCTTGCCACTCCGCGTCGCACGCTGCTGTTGTCGTCCGATACTGCGAACTCAACCGGTGGTGTTGCCGCCGCGGCACAGGCGGTACCGTTGGAAATCCCCGACGCCCCCACGACCGTGATCCTGTCCTCCACCGGTGCGCTGCTGCGCGTCGATGGCGAGGATGCGGTGACGACGAGCGGGGCGCGCGCAGTGTGGGACACGATCCGCACCATGGTGCGCACGACGACACGCTCCGATATTGGTGTTGTCGGAGCTGACGGGATGGCTCACCGCATCAACGTCGTCGACCTCCCCGCTGTTGCCCCCTCGGCGTCAAATCCGTCGTGTTCTGCCGGCATCGACGCCTCGCACCTCATCGGCCGCAATGTCGAACCGGTGGGGTTGATTGCGCTCGATTCCGATGAGGTCACCGGTATGGTGACGCAGCGCGGTGTCGTCAAACGGATGCGCCCCCAGTTCCCCAAGAGCGACGAGTTCGACGTCATCATTCTCGACGATGGCGATCGCCTGGTTTGCGCCGCCCCGTGTCCCGATGGCGTGGACGTAGTCATGATTTCTTCTCAAGCCCAGTTGTTGCGAACCCCGGCGGCGAAGATTCGACCGCAAGGGCGCGTGGCTTCCGGTGTTGCGGGGATGAGCCTTCACGACGGCGCGACGGTGATCGACGCGGGATTTGTCGATGCCTCGATGTCAACAGTCGTCACCGTTGCTGCTGGTGATGAAGGAATGCTCGGCTCGATGCAAACATCGGTCAAGGTCACAGCGCTCGACGTCTACCCCGTGAAGGGGCGTGCGACGATGGGCGTGCGTTGTCATCGTTTCCTCAAGGGCGAAGACCACCTGGCACTCGCGCGCGTCTGCGGCGAAGCTCCCATTGCTTGCTCCATCACCGGCGAGCCGCTCCCCCTGCCTGAGGTCGGTGATAAGCGCGACG
>JAEZVQ010000154.1 GCA_023420745.1 Actinomycetes bacterium | reverse complement strand
GCGTGGGCATCGCGTCCACGTCGGCTCCGTGGGGAGCTTGGAAGAAATCCTGCTCGGCCCGTCCTCGCGTGCCGACGGCACGGTGAACTACATTGGTTCGCTCAAACGAGCTATGGCAACCACCGGATACTCCGAAGTTAAAGACCTCCAGCGCGTGGAAATGGTGGTCTCCCCCTACCAACCACAGTAGGGGCACGCCACATGACCGCCACCATCGCCATCGTGCTCGCCATCACCATGCTCGGTACCATCGTTCAGGGCGTGGCCGGCACGGGTTTTGGCATGGTGGTCGTGGTTGTCTTCGTCTGGCTATTCGGGCCGGTTGAAGGCGTGCTACTCGGCAATATCCTCGGCTGTATCAATGCCACCACCTACACTGCCGCCGGGTGGCGTGACATCGAATGGCGCACCATGCTCCGCCTGAGTATCGGAGCTGTCCCCGCGATGGCTGCAGCCCTCGTCACGATTCACTACGTCAGTGAAACCGCGCTGGATCTTGGGGTGGGGATACTCCTCGCCGTACTCGTCACGTTTTCGTTCCTCGCGCGTTTCGCTCCGCCGACACGGTCCACCGCGGCGCAGTACCTCGCCGGTTTCTTTTCGGGATTTTGCTCGACTTGCGTTGCCCAGTCCGGTCCCGTTCTCGTCGCCTACGCTCAGGCTTCACGCTGGGATCACCGCCATTTTGCGGCGACAATCCAACCCTTTTTCGTTTTCATCAACCTGTTCAACGTGCCCGCGAAAATCGCTTTCGCCGTGAGCGCAGGGGGACTCACCCTGTCGTGGTCAGTCGTCGCGACCGCCCTCGTCGCTATCGCCGTCGGAGTCGTCATCTCGCGCCGCCTCGCGCGTATCATCCCCGCTTCAACCGCCCGCCTCATTGCTCTGACGATCGCCAGTGTCGGTGCGGTCGTCATCGCAGGGCGCGGAATTGTCGGGTTACTGACCTAACCGCCGTGTCGACGCACGTAGGTTGTCACCCGCCATCGGGCATCCCCTGAACGTTCCCGCCACGTCGCATCCGAACGCGTTGAGTCAACTGCCCACTCAGCGTCGTCAATTGTCGGCGCATAGACGACATGCTCATCTTCCGACACTGTCAGGTCGAGATCAGTGACCACGAGTTCGTCGGCGAGGCTGATTGCCTGGGCGTAAATCTGTGCTCCTCCGGCGATCCACACGTCGTCGCCGTCACTGTGCGCAATGGTGATTGCATCGTCGAGGGAGTGTGCGACGAGGGCACCGTCGGCGATGAAATCCGGCTGGCGTGTCACCACAATATTGGTGCGACCCGGGAGCGGCGCGGAGGATCCCAACGCCTCCCACGAGCTTCGCCCCATAATGACGGGAAATCCTAGTGTCGAGCGCTTGAAGAACTGGAAGTCGGCGGGAACGTGCCACAGCATCGATGTTCCTGTGCCGAGGACACGGTTGCTATCTTGCGCCCAGATCATCCTGATCGTCATCGCGTACTCCCTGAGGACTCAACTACACCGCAACCGGCGCGGAGATGGTTGGATGATGGCGGTAGTCGTGGATGGTCACGTCGTCAAAGTGATAGTCAAACATCGACGACGCGCGACGTAGCTTCAGACGCGGGAACGGGTAGGGTTCGCGGCTGAGTTGCTCACGCACCTGATCGACGTGGTTGGAATAGATGTGGCAGTCGCCGCCTGTCCACACCAGGTCTCCGACTTTCAGCCCCACCTGCTGGGCAAACATGTGGGTCAGCAGCGCGTAGGAGGCGATATTGAACGGCACCCCGAGGAAAAGGTCAGCACTGCGCTGGTAGATCTGGAGCGACAGCTCACCGTTGCTAACGTAGAGCTGGAAAAACGCATGGCAAGGAGCGAGCGCCATCCGGTCAAGCTCCGACACATTCCACGCCGAGACGAGCATCCGGCGCGAATCAGGATCGCGTGTCAGCGTGTCGAGAACCTCGGAAATCTGGTCGATATGTCGCCCGTCGGGGGTTGGCCACGACCGCCATTGCACACCGTAGACCGGACCGAGCTCGCCATCCTCATCCGCCCACTCGTTCCAAATGCGAATCCCATTGTCTTGCAGCCACCGCACATTGGAATCACCGGAAAGGAACCACAGCAGTTCGCCGATAATCGACTTCATGTGCACGCGCTTCGTGGTGATCAATGGGAAGGATTCGCGCAGGTTGTAGCGCAGTTGGCGACCGAAAACCGATCGCGTTCCCGTCCCCGTGCGATCCGATTTGACTGTGCCGTTGGTCAATACGTCAGCGAGGAGATCCTCGTAGGCGCGGTTCGTGTCGGTCATCTTATCCTCCGTCACCGATCGTGACCGATGCCGGACGTGCCGGTGCTCGAAGGGACAGTGCCCACATGGGATTCAACGACGTCAACGTCGATGGTGATGGGCGTGGTGAACTCCTGCGGCGCCGGGCCAAGCGCCGCACGCGCTCCTTCGATGACGCCGTTAGCCATCGACCGCCCAATCACCCAGCCGAGAGCGGCTCCGATACCGAAGGGGAAAGCACGACCGATTGTTGCGGCAATGCCCTTGCGACCGACCTGGCGTGCCGCACGTTTGGCGAGCACCTGGTTGACCCGTTTGATTGTGCGCCGCTGAATGTCGGAGGCGTAGCCCTTGAGCGCGGTCAGTGTCGAGAAACCGAACTGCGAGGTGGCGATCTGCGCACCCTCGTCGCCCATGAGAGCCGTGAGGATGAGCAGGCGGCGGCGATCTTTATCCTCGACGGGAACACCATGGAGATGCGCCAAGGTCAACACGTAGTAGCCAGCTTCGGCCACGAATGCCACCAGTTGAGCACCCGACAGTCCCACACTTGCGGCCGTGCCGACACTCGGGAGAGCAGCACTGGCGCCCGCCACTCCCGAGGTTGAGGCTGCGAGGCGGCGAAATCGCTTCGTCACCAAGTCACACAGCTGTGCAGGTGTGGCACCGGGATTGCTGCGACGCAACTCGTTGACGCGAGCATCGATCGCATCCGAAGGAATGTCAATCATCGCGTCGACCACGTCGAGGATCGAGCGGGCGTTGCGCACAGCCGTGAAAAAACTCGAAGTTTTTTCAGCGGAGCGGCGAATAAGACCAGACTTCACTGTCAACACCTACTTCCCTTGTCGTCGTGACTCGTTGTCATCGTGTCTCGCCGAGACAACTCGGTTCGTCGAATGCGGTTCCTCAGCCTAGAAATCCGAGGAGAATGACACGTCGACACTCATCCCGGTCGTCACCGTGTGCGAAATCGTGCACTTGCGCTCAATCGCGCCGCGGGCGCGACGCTCGAGTTGTGCGCGCTCATCGTCAGAAAGCGCGGATGTGTCGGCGACGAACTCGACATCCATATGGGTAAAACGATCGGTGTCCTTGTCATAGTCGGCACTAATCCCAACCGTTGAGGAGTAGTCATCCCCAAGGACAGCAGCAAAACGTGCATCTGATGACGTCGCGTTGCAGCCGGCAACGGCAAGCGCGAGGAGGTCGCCGGGGGTGAACTCGTCGTCACCGTGACCGATTTTCACGCTCAACCCGTTGGCCGTGCGTCCAATGAAGGAACCCGGTCCGGTTCGTTCCAGCCACCATCCCTGACTCATTGCTGTCTCCTTATCGGTGGTGTCGAGCAGTCTCTCGCTCAGTATCTCATTATTCCTGTGATTGTTCCCCGTGCCCGTCGGCTAGCGGGAGCACCAGCGCACAGCTGCTTCCTCGTCACGACGCACCACGTCGACCACGTGAGGCATGGCGTGGCGCTCAACCATCGCCCCCACCAGTGGGATCCTGCAGCGCAACGACACCTCGGCTCCTCGGCGCACGCTGCCATCGACCGCACGCAGCGTCGAGGAAATCTCGGCGCTCACGTCGAAATCGGCAATAGTGATCGAGGTTGTTGCCGCAGTTCCATCCGCGTTCCACTTTTCGACGAGGCGGATCGTGATCGGCGATGACGAGCGGATGAAACGCGCGAGACTGGCGGCACGAGGGTCTTGGCGCACACGCTCGACGTCAACCTTCCATACGAGGATGATCGACGTGATGGAATCGCCGCAGGCACTATCGTTTTCAACCTGGAAGCTCACAAGATCAATTGGCGTGCCCTCCACGCGTAGGCGTTGGAATGTTTCATCGCGCATCATGGCGAGAACGTCGTGCGGGTTGGTGAGCGGGTAGGTGATCGTCGTTGTCGTGTGCATTCGTTTCCTCCGATCCTCACCCATTCTATGGTTACTGCCGTCTATGGCCATCACGATGGTGCGTCGTAAAGTGAAGCTATGCAGAGCCTGACCGAGATCGCCCAGACGCATTCGACGACACCGCTCACCCATGCCGACCTCGACTGGCTCCACCTCATACTCGCCGACTGGCAGGTGATGAGCGACTTGGCGGCAGCGGATCTCGTGATGTGGCTCCCGACTGACGATAATCGTTTCCTCTCGGTCGCACACGCCCGCCCCGCTACTGCCTCAACCATTCACCTCGATGACGTGGTCGGGATGTATGCCTCGGTGATGCGGGCGAAAATCCTCGCACAAGCAGTGGCGAGTGGCACGGTGATTCGCAACCACGGTGCGCGTTGGGCGGGATCCTACGCGGTGGGTGAACTGTGTATTCCGGTGGTGCGTGAAGGGCGTACCATCGCGGTGATTACTCGTGAGGCAAACCTGTCAAGCCCGAACTTCCTCAACAACGAGGAAAACTGGACGCTCGATGCGGCCGACATCCTCGCGGAAATGATTGTGCGCGGCGAATACCCCTACGATGCGACTCCGACGTCGGTCACTCACGGGCAGCCGCGTGTGATGGACGGGGCAATCCTCCTTGACGATGCCGGCGTGGTGCGCCACATTACCCCGAATGCGGTGTCGTGTCTGCGTCGCTTGGGAATTCGTGAGAATCCGGTGGGGCGCAGCCTCATCGAAGACGTCACCACGATCGTCAAACACGATCAGCAGATTGACGAAACCCTCGCTGTCGTCGTCATGGGAAAGGCATCGTGGCGGGTCGAACTCGAGTCCGCACGTGCCACGGTGACGATGCGTGCCGTGCCCCTGCTTGAAAACGGTCGCCGCCTCGGTGCGGTGCTGCTCACGCGAGACGTTTCTGAAGTGCGCCGACGCGAACTCGAGCTGATGACGAAGGACGCGACGATTCGAGAGATTCACCACCGGGTGAAGAACAATCTTCAGACTGTGTCGGCATTGCTGCGATTGCAGTCGCGGCGAACCTCCTCGGAAGAGGCGCGCATCGCGTTGGCGGAAGCCGAGCGGCGGGTTGCTGCCATTGCCACGGTTCACGCGGCGTTGAGCCAAAATGTCAATGCCCGCGTCGAGTTCGACGAAGTGGCGCAGCAGATTCTGCGTCTCGCGGCGACAGTGGCGCGAACCGACTACCCCGTGACCGTTGATTTCGAGGGGTCCTTCGGTACGGTCGGTGCTGACGACGCGCAGGCATTGGCCACTGTCCTCAATGAGCTGGTGGCCAACTGTGTTGAACACGCCTATCCTGACCGTGCTGGTGCTGTTCATGTTCGCGTCGAGCGCGAGGGCAATGACCTTACCGTCCGCGTCGCTGACGAGGGGGAGGGGATCGAACCCGGGCGAGCACGGTCAGGGTTAGGAACTCAGATCGTGTCCACTGTCGTGTCCGGTGAGTTGCGCGGATCGATTACGTGGGAGCGTCGCGAGGATGCACCGGGGACGGTCGTCACGATTCGTGCCAACCTCGAAGACGAGTAGCCGCCGCTGTCAACAAGCGCGCGAGACGTGCGCACGAGCGTGACGTGTGAAATCCGTACGTTAGAACAGTGTGCCCGACAAGCTGTCAGGCGCGTTGTCAGACAACTGTGTTGCTGGCGCGGGCAACGCCGCGTGAACTCCGCCGGTGAGCAGCGCTTCGAATGCGTGCTCGTCAATGACGGGAATCCCGAGCGCCTCAGCTTTCGCCACTTTTGACCCGGCACCTGGGCCGGCGACGAGGACTGTCGTCTTCTTCGTCACCGACGACGTGGCATGACCGCCTCGTGCCACCACCGCCGCTTTTGCTGACTCGCGGTCATAGCCGGGAATTGCGCCGGAAATCACCACCGTGGTGTCCGCGAGAGTCTGCGCGAGTTCCTCATCCGAGTGATCGTCTTCCATCCGCACGCCGGCTTTCGCCCACCGATCAACGATCGCACGATGCCAATCAACACTGAACCAGTGATGAAGGGACTGCGCAATCATTGGACCGACACCGTCAATCGCGGTGAGGTCATCGACCTCAGCGTGGGCAATCATGTCCATCGACGGGTAGCGCGCGGTGATGGCGCGCGCCGCTGTGGGACCGACGTGACGGATCGACAACGCCATCAACACCCGCCATAGTGGCTGAGATTTCGCGGCGTCGAGCTGTGCCAGCATTGTGTCGAGGGTGCGCGTGGGACGCTCCTCCTGTCCTTGGCGCCACCCGGAACCATCCTTGAGAGGGACGCCCGTCCGCCAGAAAAACCGTTGACGGTGCCACACCTCGCCACTTCCCACGCGAGCGTGGAGTGCGGGGCGCGCGGTCGTCAATCGCCACACGTAGACGTCACGGACTGCATTGGAATCGAGGTCGAATAGTGCCGCTTCGTTGGTCAATACCGGTTCTTGCCGCGGTGGGAGCAGTGCCTCTGCTTCGGCGAAAAGCTGGGCGTGCGCCACGTCTTCGCGCGCTTCGAGACACACCACGTCATTGCCGTTGACAATCACGGGCTGACCGGCAACGAGAGCCGCAATGACGTCCTCGCGATGCTGCTCGGGCTGGGTCAATGCCAGCGCCGCCTCGTCGCCCAACCCCTCAATATCGAGGCAGGAACGCTTCCCGATGAATGCGATGCGCTCACTCAACTGTGCCGGGCAGGTGGCACGGTTGGGGCAGCGCAGATCGACGTCCCCGTCTTTCATGGCGCGCAACTCGGTTCCACACGACGGGCAGGTTGTGGGCATGACGAACTCCACCTCGGATCCGTCACGCGCCTCCGGGATCGACCGCACGACCTCGGGAATGACATCGCCAGCTTTGCGCACGATCACCTCGTCGCCAATGAGGACACCCTTGCGTTTCACTTCATCGCGGTTATGCAAGGTGGCGCGCGACACGTAGGAGCCGTCGACGAGGACGCGCTCCATCACGGCGAAGGGAGTGACCCGACCGGTGCGTCCCACCTGGGTACGGATGTCGAGCAACCGGGTGCGCACTTCGATCGGGGGGAACTTATACGCGGTTGCCCAGCGCGGGGCACGCGATGTCGTCCCCAGTTGGAGTTGGCTCTCGCGCGAGTCAATCTTGAACACCATGCCGTCGATGTCGTGGACGAGGGTGTGGCGCTGCTGGGAAAACCGTTCGATCACTTCATCAATGTCGCGGTGCGTGCGAATCAGCGTGGTGTACGGCGACACTGGCAGACCCCATTCGGCAAGCTGTCGATACCACTGATACTGCGAGGTCGGTAGCCTGTCGCCATCGCTCGCCCCCTCAACCACGCCGACGCCGTGGACGACTACGGCGAGAGGGCGGGTCGCTGTCACCGCCGGATCCTTTTGCCGCAAGGATCCCGCCGCAGCATTCCGGGCATTAGCGAACACCTTGACCCGTTCGGGGCGAAGACGCTGGTAGGTAGGATCCGAGGCTGCTCGCTCCTCATCCTCAGCGCGCAGACGCTCTCGTTCGGCGTTGAACTCGGCGAACTCCTGGCGTGGAAAATACACCTCGCCTCGAACTTCGAGACGCGCGGGAACATTGCCGTGAAGCTTCTTCGGTAGGTTCGCGATGGTTGCGGCATTTGCTGTCACATCCTCACCGACACGCCCATCGCCACGCGTCGCCGCACGCACGAACCGCCCCTGCTCATAGAGGATCGCAATCGCTAAGCCGTCGACCTTGACCTCGGCGGTCATGTCGACCTCTTCGCAGCCCAGACTTGTCAGACAACGGTCGAGCCACTGGTGCGTTTCCTCCACGGAGAATACGTCATCGAGGCTGAGCATCGGAATCTCGTGGGGGACGGGCGCAAAGTCATTAGTCGCTGATCCTCCGACACTCGCGGTCGGAGAGTCATTCCCCGCCAACTGCGGGAAACGGTTTTCGAGGTTTTGGAGTTCGCTGAACAGCGCGTCATATTCGGCGTCAGTGAGTGTGGGCGAATCGTTGTCGTAGTACTCGCGGCGCGCCTGCTCAATCTGCGTAACGAGGGCAGCGTAGCGCGCGCGGTCGTCAGGCGACGGCATCGCATCGTCGAGGGGAGACAAAGACTCACTCATAGGCGCAATTGTGACAGACAGGGCGAGATGTCGTTGGTGTCGAGAACGTGAGTGTGTGGATCCGCCTCGAGCAATCCACAGGGAAGCCACACGCCTTAGCGCTGCGATATCTGTGGATCCTCAGCAAATCACAAAGGCGCACTGCTGTGGCGGGAGATCGGAGCATTGCTCGCGACGATCCACCTATGACAGACCATGACGACGGCAGCCATCTGGGCGTTGCGGGGATCGGAGAAGAACGCTGCGGATCGGTTCCCAGTGTCAGCCCCGTGGCGTTGATTAGCGCACCGGTGCACCTCCTCGTCGACAGTGGCGTCGATAGCGGCACCATCGTCATTCCGACTCCGCGCCAACTCGCCATTGGACGGCGAGACCCTGGCGAGGACACCGCAGACACCACACGGGAATCCGTGACAGACAGGGAACGAATGACGCTGCGTGACCGCTCAATTTCGAGGCGTCACTGCACCCTCCGGGTCGAGAGAACCTCAGCGACGCGTCGCGACGTGATTCTCGCCGACGACGAATCGACAAATGGGATCTTCGCGGGGAAGTGTCGCCCAATCCTGCCCGGTTTGCGCCCACGATGGGCGTGGTTACGAGGATGTGAGGACGTCACCATCGTTCCCGGCAGCGTCATACTGATCGGGCGTAGCGTTGTGACTGCTCACGCGCCCCCGCAGCGCCTCGGTCCCGATATTGCTCGCGAGCTTCTCACCCCGTCGCGTGGTCGCCGACGTTGGACCTGGCTCACCGCGACCTTGCCCCTGGTGTGGCTGCTATGGTTCGTCATCCGTGCACTCGGCAGCGCTCACGCACGCTGGATCCTCATTCTCAGCATTGTCGGAATCGCTGCGATAGCGGCCTATATCGTGGCAATCGTGCGTGAGCGGTTGCGTCGACGATCTCCCGATCACCGCTCCCTGCTCTACGCCGCACACGCGATGTCATCGACCATGACTTTCGCGGACGAGCAGCGATCGGATACGGATGAATCGACACCGGTCGTGGCACGACAATCATCAGCTCTAACCGCGCTGTCGCGCGACCTGACCATTGAAGTCACCCCCGCGCCGCATCTGCGGCACTGGCGTATTGGCTGTCGGGTGCTCGTGTGGTCAACCCTGCCGCGACCCCGGCGCCAAGTGGTCAACCCGGGTGCCGCTGTTGCTATTCGCGGCGCCTGGGCTGAAGCCTGGCAGCGGTGGATCACCTGGCAGCTGATGATGGTTGCCCACCCTGGTGCGCCGCAGGTCAGTGTTCGGTGCCTCGATGATGCCGTTAGCGCGGACGATGCGATTACCCACGTCATCGACGCTTCGATGCCACCGCCATTTCGGGTTCTCCCCGAGACGCATTCGCAGCAGTCGAGCGGTTCGCGTTGCCTTCCCGCGGGCGAGGCTGTGCCAGCACCGGTCATGCTCGACGATGATCTGCGCGCTCAGAGAACAACGGAGCGAGGGCATCTCGCTGTCCTTATTGGGCGAAAGCAACCAGCGGAGGGCGGACAACGCGGCGATCCGGTCGTGATTGACCTCGTTCGCGACGGTCCGCATGCTCTCGTCGCCGGAACAACGGGAAGCGGAAAATCTGAGGTATTGCGCACGTGGATCACCCAGCTTGCCAGACGCTACCCTCCGCACGCCCTGCGGCTCATCCTCATTGACTACAAAGGTGGAGTGGCGTTTCGAGCTTTCAACTCTTTGCCGCACTGTGAGGGGGTGTTCACCGATCTGAATCCCTCGGATACCTCCCGAATCGTTCGCGCCATCGGGCGGCAGTTACGACTGCGCGAAGATCACCTGGCCGCTCGCGGGTATCGCGATCTCACCGAATGGGAGATTCACGAACCGGACACGGCGCCGCCGCGAATCCTGTGTGTCATTGACGAGTTTCGCCACATGCTGCGCACTCATCCCGGAGTGCGCGATGACCTCGTTGACTTTGCCGCACGGGGGCGGGCACTGGGAATCCATCTGATCGCCGCGACGCAAAGCCCGAGCGGCGTCGTCACCGCCGCGATGCGAGCGAACCTGACGTTGCGGATCGCGTTGCGGACACAGCACGT
Organism: Actinomycetes bacterium; assembly: GCA_023420745.1. Taxonomy (GTDB): domain Bacteria; phylum Actinomycetota; class Actinomycetes; order Actinomycetales; family Actinomycetaceae; genus Gleimia. Next base: position 494 of record JAEZVQ010000154.1, on the reverse strand, counting down.
CGCAGATTCGATTGAAATGCTCGGCAGCGATGCCGCTGCGCATTTGGCGCGAACACCGGGTCTTGCCATTGTTGACGCTGGCGATCCGATTGAGGTGCAGTGGGCGTGGGATCCAACGATGAGTCTTGACCTTGACGAGCCACGTATCGAGCGATGTCAACCGTTGTGGCTGCCACCACCCACTGCCGACTCGATCATCTCGAGGCTGAGGAAACAGCGCGGGAGAGGGATTGCCATCGTCGAAAGTATTGAGGACGATACGGCAAGAGTATTGCCGAACCACGGGATTCTCGCCGTCTGCGGAGATCGCCAGGCACGCGAGGAGATGATCGGCGCACTCGCTTCGTGGTTGCCACGCTGCTATCGCTGCGATAATCCCGGTGAAGCTGGATCACTCACCGAGATTAGCGAGATCATTGCCGCCGGTGTCCCGCTCATCATCCCCGATCTCGATCAGCTGGTGAGAAGCGTCGACGCGCGGCGTGGAGCAGGTG
>JAEZVQ010000129.1 GCA_023420745.1 Actinomycetes bacterium | reverse complement strand
GTACTATTGGCGAATACTGGAAAGCGGCGCTCGCCACCGTTCAGGCAAAAACCTCCGCATGGAGTGCAGCGGTTGCCAGTGGTACCGCCAGCGCCGCCGCGTCGATACGTGCCGGTTTTGCGAAAATGACATCGCGCCTCACCGGTGCCGGTGCGGAGGGCAGCGGCGAAGCGATGACGGTCGATGACGAACCACTCCCGCCACTTCCCACAGAAACTGAGGTCGAAAACCACAGCGACTGGACATGGCTGTTCGAACACGGTGGGGATCTCAATACCCCGCTGCCGGATCCGAGCGAACGGGAAAGTGGGCGTTCACGTGTCCAGGCGAGCTCAACCTCTGGTCGTTTGAGGCGCGCCCCTCGCCTGCGCTCAGCGAACCAGCCGCGACCATTGTCTCGATCTCGCGTATCACAGCCTGATCGTATGGTGTTTACTCGCGGAGGAAACCCGGTTATACGGCTGTCGTCGGGGACGACTGCGCTATCGAATTCGCTTCAGTCGGCGCGGTCGACCATCGAAGTACTCAACTCCGGTGGGCGAATTGATCCAACAAAACCGACGCTCGCCCTCATTGGTCTCTGCGTGGCTGTGGTGGCGATCGTAGCGACGATAACGATGGGAGGCACGCTCCTCAGCGTGCGTCATTCCCTCGCTGTTAGAAGTGCCGAACACGCGGCAACGATCACGGCGACCACCGAGCCGAGCGACAGTGCCGATAGCCAGCCGGCCGCTGCTCCAGCAATTGCGAGCATTGACGTCATCTCCTATGACAATGATGGTGGCGACCACCCGGAACTCGTGTCGGCTTTGACTGACGGTGATGCCTCGACCGTCTGGCAATCACGCTACTTCTCCTCTGCCGACCTCGGTCAGGGGAATACGGTTCGCCTCGTCGTCCACCTCGCTGCTGCGGGAACCGTTAACGAGGTTATCTTGCACGGTCCGGTAACGCAGGGGCAGGTCGACCTGCGCGTCAACGACGGTTCCGATCCATTTGGCAGTGCGGTACTCACCTCGAGCGAACTCAGCGAGACGACGAGTCTCAAACCGTCCTCACCCGCCGAGGGAACGACAGTGACCCTCGATTTCGTCACCCTCCCCGTCGACGATGAAGGGATGTACCGCATCAAAGTCTCGTCGATTGAAATCCGATAACCCGCACAACTGATTGGAAAATCGCAGACATGAGCGAATCTGTCGTCCACGACATCGTCATTGTTGGTTCCGGTCCTGCCGGCTACACCGCCGCCATTTACACCGCGCGAGCGGGGCTGAAGCCGATTGTCATCGCCGGTTCTGTCACCGCCGGCGGCGCGCTGATGAATACGACGGAAGTGGAGAATTTCCCCGGATTTACAGACGGCATCATCGGTCCTGAACTGATGACGGCGATGCAGGAGCAGGCCGCGAAATTCGGTGCCGACATCCGTTACGAAGACGCCACGGCACTCGACCTCGCCGACGAAATTAAGACAGTGGAGGTCGACGGGGGCGACGAGGTGCTGCGTGCACGCGCCGTCATCATTGCCACCGGTTCGGCGTACCGAGAACTCGGCATTGATGCGGAACGCACTTTCGCCGGTCGTGGCGTGTCCTACTGTGCGACCTGTGACGGTTTCTTCTTCCGCGACAAGCCGATCGTTGTGGTCGGTGGTGGTGATTCCGCGATGGAGGAGGCGAATTTCCTGTCACGTTTCGGATCGTCGGTGACAGTCGTGCACCGACGCGACGAGCTTCGTGCCTCCCGAGTGATGGCGCAGCGTGCCTTTGACAATCCCGTCATCGACTTTGCGTGGAATTCCGAGGTTGTCGATCTCCACGGCGACCAGACACTGGAAACAGTGACGCTTCGCGACACGGTGACCGGAGTCGAACGCGACATCCCAGCAAATGGGCTCTTCGTGGCCATCGGGCATATTCCGCGTACTGAACTCGTTGCCGACCAGCTGGAACTCGACGACGGTTATATCCGTGTCGACGAGCCCTCAACTCGCACCTCGCTGCCCGGAGTATTTGCCTGTGGTGACGTCGTTGACCACACCTACCGCCAGGCAATCACGGCTGCGGGATCGGGGTGTCGAGCGGCACTCGACGCCCAGCACTACCTCGAAGCCCTGGAGCACTGATAACGACAATGCGCGCTGTCACCGACGCTGAATTTCCCGAGGTCGTCCTCGGTTCCTCTCGCCCTGTGCTCGTTGATTTCTGGGCACCGTGGTGCACCTACTGCACGCGTATGGAACCGGTACTTGAGGCGATTGCGCACGATTTCGCTGACTCCCTCGATGTCGTCAGCGTTAATGTCGATGAAACGGTTCGTACGCCGGCGATGTATTCGGTGTCGACGCTGCCGACCCTCATGCTGTTTCGCGGGGGCGACGTGGTGAAAATCCTCACCGGAGCACAGAGCCGCGAAACGGTGGAAGCGGCGCTGCGTGACGCCTCAGTGTCGCCTCGCTAGTCCTCAGATTCCTCGAGGCGCTTGGCTTCGTTGGCGCCCACGCGAGGCTCACTGGACGGGCGATGGGGAAAGTCTGAGCACAACGGTGGTAATGTCGAACACAATTCGCAGAGGTTGTCGCCACGCTCGAGTTCACTACTGCCTGGTAGTGAGTGAACGTGAGGCATCGACAATGGCGCGAATGGCGGAGGTCGCCCGATCCCCGTCAAACTGACCGATGGTGAAGGACATCAACCGTGTGTGACGAACGCATGCAGCGAAGCAGTGAGGGTACCCGACTCGATCCGTGGTTCAACGCTTACGCTGCACGAGCTCATGGGTTGCGCGCCTCGGAAATTCGAGCCCTTTTCGCCGTTGTGTCACGCCCCGAGGTCGTATCCCTCGCGGGCGGGATGCCTAATATCAAAGACTTGCCACTCGACGAACTCGCTGAATCGGCACGGCGTCTCATCCGTAATCACGGAGCTCAGGCGATGCAGTACGGTTCCGGTCAGGGATGGGCACCGCTTCGTGAACGCATCACCGAGGTGATGACCTACGACGGCATTACCGGCGATCCTGACGACGTCGTCATCACCACCGGCTCGCAACAAGCTCTCGACCTCGTCTCAGAGCTGTTCTTGGAACGTGGGGATGTTGTCCTTGCCGAAGCACCCTCCTACGTCGGTGCCTTGGGAACATTTCGCGCCTACGAGGGACAGGTCGAGCACGTCGACCTCGATGACGATGGACTGATTCCCGAGGCTCTCGATCAACGCATTCGCGAACTCCGCGCTGCGGGGCGAACCATCAAATTCCTCTATACGGTGCCGAACTACCACAATCCTGCCGGTGTCACGATGACACAGGAGCGGCGTCATCAGATCGTCGAACTGTGCCGCAAACACCACGTCCTCATTGTGGAAGACAATCCCTATGGTCTCCTCGGATTCGACTCCGACCCGATTCCTGCGCTCCAATCGCTCAATCCCGAAGGTGTCATCTACCTCGGGTCGTTTTCCAAGATGTTCGCCCCCGGTTTTCGTATCGGCTGGGCATTGGCACCGCACGCAATCCGCGACAAGCTCGTTCTCGCGTCCGAATCGGCCATCCTCTCGCCCTCGATGGTTGGGCAGATGGCGATCGAGGACTACCTGTCGAATTTTGACTGGTATTCCCAGGTCAAGGTCTATCGCGGTATGTATCGCGAGCGTTGCGACGCGATGATGAGTGCGCTCAGTGAGTTCCTCCCGCAGTGCCGATGGACAGTGCCTCAGGGTGGTTTCTACACGTGGGTGACGCTGCCTGACGGGTTGGATGCCAAGGCGATGCTTCCGCGAGCCGTGACAGAACTCGTTGCCTATGTCTCTGGCACCGCGTTCTACGCTGATGGGCGCGGAGCCAATCACCTCAGACTGTCGTTTTGCTACCCACCGCCGGAAGACATCCGTGAAGGCGTGCGCCGGCTCTCGCGGGTCATCACCGCGGAGAAGGAACTCGTCGATATGTTCGGCTCGAACCTCCGAACGGAACTACCTGACGGGGCAGTATCGACCCCCGCTCCAGATCAGATGTAACGCAATGTTTCACGTGAAACAATTGCCCACAATGGTGTTTCGCTGCTCACGGAGGAGAGTGTGATGTCGAAATCGTTGAAGATCCTCATCGTCGCTGGCGGGCTGACCCACGAACGTGATGTGTCACTGCGTTCTGGGCGTCGCGTAGCGAATATTCTCCGCAATGCCGGACATACCGTCGAGATCTGCGATCTCAACGGACAGTTCCTCCCAACGATCATCGAGTTCGATCCTGACCTCGTGTGGCCTCTCATCCACGGTTCTGTCGGTGAAGATGGCTCTGTCCAAGATCTCATTGAACTCGTTGGCTATTGCTACGTCGGTTCTGATTCCGCAACATGTCACCTCGCCTCCTCGAAGCCGACAGCGAAAGCACTGGTTTCTCGCGTCGGGATTGCCACCCCTGACTGGGTGAGTTTCACCAAGGCTCTCTTCCAGCAGGTCGGCGGAACGGCAGTCGTCGCCGCCATCGTCGAGTCACTGTCATTCCCACTCATGGTCAAACCGACAGATGGTGGATCGGCACTCGGTTTGTCGAAAGTGACAAGTGAAGATGAGTTGCGCTCAGCACTGGTTGACGCCTTCGCCTATGGTGATGCCGTCCTCATCGAAGAATTTATCGAAGGCCGCGAACTTGCGGTCTCGATCGTCGAAATCGACGGTGAGGTCACGGCGCTTCCCGCTGTTGAGATCGCCACGGACGATGGTCGCTACGATTTCGATGCCCGCTACAACACTGGGCGCTCGAAATTCTTTGTTCCCGCGCGGATACCCGAGGAAGTTGTGGAACGTGCAGCGCATACTGCGGTTGAGGTTCACCGAGAACTCGGATTGTCGGATCTGTCGCGTATTGACTTGATGGTCGATCGTGAGGGTCGTCCGTGGTTCATCGACGCCAATGTTGTGCCGGGGATGACTGACACGTCACTCTTCCCGCAGGCTGCTGACGCGCACTCCTCGTTCGCTGAGATTCTCGACATTGTCGCTGCGTCAGCGCTAGCTGATGTGGCGACTCAACGGGGCGACGTCGAGTAGATCGTTACCGATCATCACTCGTCATCACTGGGCACTTGCCAGCTCTGAGCTTCGCTCGTCCCTGTTCACCTTCCCGTCGCTGTCCGAGTCTTCACTGCAACCTTGACGATAGTGCTGAATCCAGTACTGACGACACTCGCCTGACATCATGCTGGTCGGTATGACACCGGTCGCCATCGACAGGGCTCTCTCATAACACTCCGCCCCAGATATCGGTCGTGGAGACTATCGACCATTCGTCTATTGACCCATCGACAGCAATTGTTTCACGTGAAACAATTGCGACGCTCACGTGCGTTGCACGCATCGGTGGAAACACGCCGTGTTGTGACAAGACTTGGCATCGTCGTAACGAGATACAGGCAGCGGGCTTTGATCGGTGTCGAGCGGCGAGTTGCGAACAACGTAAAAGGTGTCGCATACGGATGCATCATCGCCACGATGTGATGGCTGCACCGTCCTGAAGTCACAGTCCTGGACAGTCATCTCCCACGGTGTTTTCGTGGTGGCGACACGTCTCACGATTGTTTCACGTGAAACACCGTCACCGCCGACGAGGGCACCCTACCGGCGCACTG
>JAEZVQ010000093.1 GCA_023420745.1 Actinomycetes bacterium | reverse complement strand
CGTCACCGTTAACCTCCCAGCCCATGTCGGTCAGCGGCAGCCCGCGCCAGACGCGTCGGAAACGCTCGCCACCGATGTAGGGGGTGCGTACGGTGTGCCCCAACGGGTTGGTCGACATACTCAGCTGAGCATCCGCTTCGCTCACTCCCTCTACACACATGCCTTCGTAGAAATTCACTCCGAGCACGTCAATAGGGGTGGAAATCATGTCGAGGTCACCGTCGCGCACGAAGTCCATCAGGTGCCCAACCGCCATATCTTCCACCACGTCGGCGGGGTAGTGCCCGCGGATAATCGGGTCGAGGAAAAAGCGGTTTTGTGCGCCATCCAGACGACGCGCGGCATCAAGGTCAGCTTCGCTCGTCGGATCTGCGGGGGAGGCGACGGTGAAGTTCAAAGTGATACCCAGCTCAATGTCACGCCCCGCTTCACCGGCGGCAGCGCGCAGTTCACGGGTCGCGAGACCGTGGGCGAGGAGAAGATGGTGAGCCGCCGCGCACGCTTCGCGTGGATCGGTGTGGCCGGGCGCGTGCTCGCCACCGAGGTAGGACAGGAATGATGAACACCACGGTTCATTCAAGGTCGTCCAGTGGCGCACACGGTCACCGAGCGCCTCGTAGACGTCGCGCGCGTAGCGGGCGAAACGCTGGGCAACCTCGCGGTTTGTCCACCCGCCAATCTGTTGGAGTTCGGCTGGTAGATCCCAGTGATAGAGGGTGATCCACGGGGTGATGTTGTGGGCGAGGAGCTCGTCAACGAGGTCGGAGTAGAAGGCGAGCCCCGTGGGGTTGATCGTTTCGTCGCCGGGTTTGACGCGCGGCCATGAAATCGAAAACCGATACATCTGCATCCCCAGGTCAGCCATCAGTGCGACGTCTTCACGCATCCGGTGGTAGTGGTCGCAGGCCACGTCGATGGTTGAGCCGTCGACGATTGTTCCCGGTTGGCGACAAAAGACGTCCCAGATGGAGCGACCTTTGCCATCCGCGTCGGCGCCCCCTTCGATCTGTGCCGCAGCGGTGGCGCAACCGAAGATGAAATCGGGGCAAAACTGGCGGTGAGACATCACGGGCTCCTCGGGGTGAATTTGGGTGTGGGGATGCGAACAATCACTGTTTCCTGATCACTATCGTGACACATTTCCGCCATGTTACTTGTGTTAATACGTGAGCTGCGATACATTCAGAGAAAACAAAGCTGTTTTCGAAAGGCGGTTTCGGATATGTGGTCGACGAGGACTCGTTCCGAACGACTCGCCGCCGTGTGGGCGGTGGTGCGTGACAACGCGGGCTCCACCGTCGCCGACATCGCCTCCGCTACCGGATTGTCACGCCCGACTGTTACCTCGATGCTGTCTGAACTGAGGGATCTTGATCTCGTCGTTCACTCGGATAGCGATGGCGAATCGGAGGATTCTCGGCAATCGCTCGGTCGTCCTGCACAGACCTGGACAGTGAATCCTCATGCCGGCATCATTGTGGCTATCGACGCGTTAGTGTCATCGATGATTGTTGTCGTGATTACCCTCGATGGAGAAATTCTCGAGGCTTCAACCCAGCCGATTAGTGAGGGGACTCAAGGGCGAACACGCACCTTGGTTCGTGTGACTCGCGCCGCTGCTGAGCGGCACCGTCACCGCGGACGGCTGCGGTGTCTCGGACTGTCAACAACCGGCATCATTGACGATCGTGGTGTCGTGATCCATTCGGATTTTTTCCCCGAAAGTGCAGGACATGACCTTGCGAGCGAGTTAAGCGAAGGCATCGGATGTCCCGTCTACGTTGCGAATGACATCAATATGGCCGCTTACGGTGAGTTTTGTTCGCAACGTGACCGCGGGCGTATTGATGGAGATGGTGATCTTCTTTTTGTTCAGCTTGCCCGAGGTATCAATACGGGGCTGATTATCGGAGGTAAGATCCGCGTCGGCTCGTCATTTACCGCGGGAGAGATCTCTGACGTTCTCGGTATCGATTCTGACACCGCTACCCGTTCGCACAGTACGTGGATCAAAAAGGTGGCGCAGACTGTGTCGTCGATGGCGCTGCTCATTGACCCCGACAAGGTGGTGGTGTCGACCCCGTCAGCGCAGATGACTGCGCAGGTAACAAGCCTCGTTGAACAGATCCAGCGAAGCCGAGCACAGTCGAAAGCTAAAGCATCACTATCGTTGGCACCTCTCGACGTTGATATCGCGGCTTTAGGGTGGGGGGCTTCCGTTATCGGAGCTGCTCACGACGCTTTGCACCGTATTGTCGCCGATATCTTCGATACTCCCCACGTTCCACCCGGTGTCTTGCGCCACCTCGAGCGCATTGAGTACGCCCTCATGAAAGGAGAGCACACCATCTTGGAGACTCAACACACATCCGATACAAATCCGTTGTTGCGTGTGGGCGTGATTGGCTGCGGTGCTCGTGCACCGTTGGCGCTGGCTGCTGAACGCCCGGAAAACGGTGGGCGCATCACTGTGGTGTGCGAACCCCACCCTGACGCGCGTGCGCGCGTCGAGCGGCAGCTTGGGCGAAGCGCCGACGACGTGACGATTACTCGTGACGTGGCGGGACTCATTGCCGCCGGCGTCGACGTAGCATTCGTGACGTCACCTGACGATACTCACGCGGACATCACTTGCGAACTGCTGGAAGCAGGAATCCCGGTTTACCTTGAAAAACCGTTGGCCATTACCGTGGAAGGCGCCAACGCTATCCTTGAAACCGCCTACCGTACGGGAACGAAACTCTACGTCGGCCACAATATGCGTCATATGAGCGTGGTACGACTGATGCGCCAGCTCATTGAAGACGGCCGTATCGGTGAGGTCAAGGCGATTTGGTGTCGCCATTTCGTGGGCAGCGGTGGCGACTTCTACTTCAAAGACTGGCATGCGACGAGAGAACACGGCACCGGTCTGCTGCTGCAAAAGGCGGCACACGACATTGACGTGATGCACTGGCTAGCCGGTGCACACACTGACGAGGTCGTCGCCATGGGGGGCTTGACCGTCTACGGTGGCATTGACGACCGTGCCGATCACTCCCACGAGCTGATGCGTGACTGGTACAGCCTGAAGAACTGGCCGCCGCTCACGCAAAAGGGGCTCAACCCCGTGATCGACGTCGAAGACTTGTCGATGGTGCTGATGCACTTCGACAACGGGGTTTTTGCCTCATATCAGCAGTGCCACTACACCCCGGATTACTGGCGCAACTACACCGTCATTGGAACCGAAGGTCGAATCGAAAACTTCGGCGACGGTGAGGGTGGGCACGTCAAACTGTGGAATACGCGCACCCACTACAACCCCGATGGCGACGAAGTCTTTCCCATTATTGGTGATGCTCACGGTCACGACGATGCTGACGTCCTCACTGTCACCGAGTTCATCCGATTCGTGCGCGACGGTGCACCCACCGACACGAATCCGCTGAGCGCATGGTATGCGGTGGTCGCGGGTATCAACGCCACTGACTCGCTGCGCGATGGGGCAACTCCTCGCGAGATCAGTGAACCAGCACCGGAAATTATCGACTACTTCCTGTCCAACCAGGTGAAGAAGTAGGACACGACAACCTCAAGCGACACCGTCCGGTGTCGTCACGACAACACAACCGAGACAAAGGAGTACCTCATGTTGAATCGCAGAAACTTCCTCGCCTTCTTAGCATTTGGTGCCTCAGCTACCGCGCTGAGCGCCTGCTCGAACTCATCATCGTCGGGATCTGCCCCGGTTGAGTCCCTCGCTGCGGACACTACCGCGGAACTGACGTTGGCGTATTGGGATAAGAACCAGACGCCGACGATTGAGGAAAACATCGCCTCATTCAAGGAAAAGTTCCCCAACGTCACCATCACCACGAATCTGTCGGGTTACGACGACTACTGGAAGAAGGTGCGCACTCAGGCCGAGGGGGCGAACCTGCCCGACGTGCTGTGGATGAACGGGCCGAATATCCAGCTCTACGCCGAAAACGACATGCTTGAACCGCTCGATGGCGTGACCGAACTGGGGATCTCGTGGGATGACTACCCCAAGGCGCTAGTAGACCTTTACACCGTTGGTGGCAAACACTACGGCATCCCCAAGGACTTCGACACCATCGGTGTGTTCTACAACAAGAAGATTTTTGCTGCCGCCGGTGTCGAACCGCCGACGGAAGGCTGGACGTGGGATGATTTCCACGCCAAGGCGAAGGCGATTTCTGACTGGGGTAAAGATAAGGGAATCTGGGGCTGCGCCACCAGCATTAACGGTGACGGGCAAGGCACCTACTACAACACCATCCACCAGGCGGGCGGCTACGTGATTAAAGACGGCAAGTCCGGATTCGACGATCCCAAGAGTATTGAGGGGCTCAAGTGCTGGGCTGAATGGGTTGCCGACGGGTCAGTGGCACCGCCGAAAGTCGTGTCCGACACCAAGCCGAATGAAATGTTCGCCGCCGAGAAATCAGCGATGTACTGGAGCGGTGACTGGTACTGCGCCGAATGCGTCAAGGTCTTTGAAGGACGCGAGGAAGACATTGACGTCGTTGGTTTGCCGCAGAAGGAACAGCAGGCGACCATCATCCACGGTTTGGGCTGGGCGGTGTCGCAGCATTCGAAGAACAAGGCGGCAGCGATTGCGCTCGCTGCACATTTGGCGTCGAAGACCTCTCAGGAAGTCGAAGCGAAGAACGGCACGGCAATCCCCGCTTTCAACGGCACCCAAGATCCGTGGGTGAAGTCCTTCCCGAAGTGGAACTGCCAGATGTTCGTCGATGCGGCCGCCACCTACGCCGTTCCCTACCCGGTGTCGAAGAACACCAGCGCGTGGTCTAATGCTGAAGGCGACTATGTCATTCCCGTCTTCGCAGGTGAGAAAGACGTTGAAGCAACCGCTAAGGAACTTGCCGCGTTCATGAATGACGCGCTGTCGAAGGAGGGGTAATGACTCAGCCCGTCGCTGCGGCGGGGCAATCGACACCCCGCCGCGC
>JAEZVQ010000074.1 GCA_023420745.1 Actinomycetes bacterium | reverse complement strand
CAGGGTGGACTTGCCGACATTTGGAAGCCCAGCAATACCGATCGTCAAAGACACGCCCCCAGTGTAGGCGCCCCCGACCGCTCAGCGCACCTTCCTCAGTACTCCTCCTGCGTTGCATGGGCGAATCCACGCACACCCGCGCGAGGTGTTGGCACCGCTATCGTGACGAGACCTCGCGTTCGCGACGGCGGGCAATCGCCGCCTCGGCTTCCTCAACATCGGAATAGTGGATGGTTCCGTACGACATCTTCTGATAGTTCTCGGCACCTTTTCCAAGAATCAATACAATATCGCCAGACTGTGCCATGTCGATGGCGCGGCGAGTGGCCTGGCGACGATCGAGGACGATTTCGTAATTCGAATGGGTATCGCACCGGGTTGCCACAATGTCCTCACAGATTGCTGCCGGATCCTCGCCACGCGGATCTTCCGCAGTGAAAATCGCGTAGTCGGCGTGATCGAGGACGACTTCACCGACGGTTGAGCGTTTCGTCGCGTCCCGCTCCCCCGCTTGACCGATCACCACAATGGTGCGGTGCGGGCGGAGCCCAGCAACAAAGGTCAGCAACTGGGAGATGCCGTTCGGGGTGTGCGCATAGTCCACCATCACCGCATAGTCGCTGCCGGTGTCGATCATGTCGAGACGCCCGGGGATAGCAATCGCGGGGATCCGGGCGAGAGCCTCGTCAAGCGGCACTCCAGCGCAGAGCACCGCGAGGACAGCGGCAGCGAGGTTAGACACGTTGAAGTCGCCCAGCAGTGGACTATCAACGTGGAATCGGTGGCCTCGATAGTCAAAATCAATTGCGGTGCCGGCAATCGACAGCTCAACCCTCACGATGCGCAGCGTCGCGTCGGGGTGGCGACCGTAAGACACGACCTGACCGGCACAATGTTCAACAACGCGGTGATAATGCGGGTCGTCATGGTTGAGCACACACCAACCGTCGGTGCGGGTCTGCTCAAATAGTCGCATTTTGCACGCGAAATAGTTGTCGAACGTGCGGTGGACGTTCATATGTTCCGAGGTGATGTTGGTGTAGACGCTGATGTCGAAAGTCACCGTGTCGAGGCGACCGAAATAGAACCCCTCGGAGCTGGCTTCCATCGCCACCGTGTCGCACCCGTGGTCGAGGAATTCCCGGAAATACGGGTAAAGCCGGTCGACGGCGGGGGTGGTGTTGGGGTTGTCGCCGTGGAACCCGCGACACGACCGCCCGTTGGTTCCAATGTATCCGCAGCGGTCATCCCCCATCAGGGCTTGAATAATCGTCGCGGTCGAGGTTTTCCCGTCAGTGCCCGTGACACCGATGACGCTGAGTTCTTCATCGGGGTTATCGGTGAATCGCCGCGACAGGGCAGCGAGTTCGGCGTTCGTATCCTCAACTCGCACCACCGGCACGCCGGGATCCTCAACCTCGCGCGACACCACCACGGCCACGGCACCGTGCGCCACCGCGTCCGCGATGAACTCGTGCCGGTCAGCGGTTGCACCGCGGGTACATACGAACAGTGAGCCGTCGTGGCACTCGCGGGAATTCGTGGAAATCCCCGTGATCTCGACGCTACTGTCAGCGTCCGGATAGAGTGCCGTGAGCTTCTTCGGCTTCATCATGTCGTCGCCTCCGCTTCGCTGGCTGGCTGAGGTGGTGGGGGGTTCACGAAGTGGGATCACCCGAAGCTCCCACCGGCGTTCATTCTACGATAGTGAGAATCCGTCATCCTCGAGCACTGCTCGTGGAATAGGGGGTTCCCCGAACTCCCCCAACAACACAGCGAAAGGCATCCACACCTCATGAAACCATTCATTGCCGGCGCCGCTACCGACCTCGGACTCCACGTCGACGGCGTACAGCACGGACCCGCACGTCTCTTCGATTCCTTCGATTTCCTCACCGCTGAGGAACACGCGATCCTCGAACGTGATCCCTCGATTGTCAAAAGTGTTGACCCCGCCGACCTGCGCAAGAACGAAACGGCGGTCCTCGACTACAACGCGTCGCTGTACCGGATGCTGCGTGAGGCGATCGCGTCCGGGTACTTCCCGTTGACGCTCGGCGGCGACCATGCCCTCGGAGTGGCGAGCGTGCTGGCCGCCTCGTCATCCCACGCGCCTATCGGTGTGATTTGGGTCGATGCGCACCCCGCCTACCACACGTTCGCAACGACGACCTCGGGCAATATTCACGGTCTGCCACTCGCTACTGTCACCGGCTACGACAACGCGGCGATGCGCACCTTCCACGACGGGGCAACACTCGACCCGACCAATGCGGTCGTCGTCGGCGCGCGCAGTATTGACGAAGGTGAGATCGACAACCTTCGTGACGCTGGCGTCACCATCATCCGCACCGAAGAAGTGCACCGCCGCGGTGTGGCCGAGGTGATGGATGAAGCGTTCGCGATTGCCGGTCGCGGGACGAGCGGGATCCACATCTCCTACGATCTCGACGTGATCGACCCCGAGGTTGCCCCCGGCGTATCCGTGCCCGAGGTAGACGGGTTAAGTGAAGACGAAGCGATGGCGATCTGTGACTACCTGTGCGCGCACATCGACCGCATCCCCTCACTTGACCTCGTCGAGTTCAATCCCACGCTCGACCGTGATGATCGCACCCTTAATCTTGCCGGGCGACTCCTCGAACGTTTCGTCGCTGCGATTCACGACAAGAAATAACCCGTACGAAAGGCGTGTTTTCTCGCGCCTAGCACGTGTGATTCGGACCGGGCTGGCGGCGCCCGCTCCCATCAGCATTGTCGGCGCCGTGGTCTTTGAGGGCGGCACGGAGGTTGCGCGGCAGGGCAAAAGTGATCGTCTCGGTGCGGGTGCGCACCTCCTCAGCGTCGGGGAAACCGCGCGTCTTGAGAGCCGCGATGACATCGCGCACGAGGATGTCGGGCACCGATGCTCCCGACGTCAAGCCCACGGTGGTGACACCTTCAAGCCACGCGTCGTCAATCTCGTCGGCATAGTCGATGCGGTAGGCGGCACCGGCTCCCGCTTCGAGCGCGACCTCGACCAGACGAACCGAGTTTGACGAGTTCGCCGACCCAACGACGATCATCACGTCCACTTCGGGGGCGATAGTTTTGACGACTTCCTGACGGTTCTGCGTGGCGTAGCAGATGTCGTCCGACGGCGGGTCGATGAGTTGAGGGAAACGCTCACGCAGTCGCGCTACAGTTTCCTCGGTTTCGTCAACCGACAGCGTGGTCTGCGACAGCCACACCACCTTATTCGGGTCACGCACCTCCAGGGTGTCGACCTCGTCGGGGGTGCCGACAACCTGGATGTGGTTCGGCGCTTCGCCGTAGGTGCCCTCAACTTCCTCGTGCCCCTGATGCCCTACGAGGATGATGTCGCAGTCGGCTTGAGCAAAACGCACCGCTTCCTTGTGGACTTTTGTCACCAGCGGGCAGGTGGCGTCAATCGTTGACAATCCACGCTCACGCGCCTCCTCGTGAACCTGTGGGGACACGCCATGCGCGGAGAACACCACGCGTGCACCGCGCGGCACCTCAGAAGTGTCGTTGACAAAAATCGCGCCCCGCTGGCTCAAGGTATCAACGACGTAGCGGTTATGGACGATTTCTTTTCGCACATAGATCGGCGGACCATAGAGGTCGAGGGCTTTTTCTACCGCATCGACGGCGCGATCGACGCCGGCGCAGTAGCCGCGCGGTGCTGCGAGGAGGATGCGTTTGCCAGGCTGAGGTGTCGTCGTGTTCTCCACGCCCTCCAATCTATCGGCAACCACCGCTGCTGTCGCGTCTCACCTCGACCGCGACTGTCCACAACCGACGACCGTGAGTGCGGCACCCGATGGCACGGGTGTGGCACTCTAGGAGCGTGGAACCAACTCCCCCACCGTCACCATCGGCCTCCGCGAGCGCTGGCGAGCCTCGCCCTCCCGCCAGATTCGCGCGGGAAACTACTCGTGACAATCCCTGGCCGCTACGCCTGCTCAGCCACAACATCAAGACCTACGTGGACAAGATGTCCGCGCTGTGGGTGGAGGGGCAAATCGTCCAGTTCAATCGCCGCGGAGCGACACAAATGTCGTTTTTCACGCTGCGAGACGTCGACGAAGACGTGTCGATGGACGTCACCGCTTTCGGGTCGGTGATGGCGAAAACCCCGCCGACGCTCGCCGCTGGTGCGCGTGTCGTCGCACGCGTCAAACCTGTATTTTGGACGCGGTCGGGGCGGCTCAACCTCCAGGCCGAGGAGATTCTTCCCGTCGGTGTTGGTGATCTGCTTGCCCAGATTGAGATGCTGCGCCAGCGCCTCGCCGCCGAGGGACTGTTTGATTCGGCGAGGAAAAAGCCACTGCCGTTCCTGCCGCGCACCATCGGGCTGGTGTGCGGTCGCAACGCGAAAGCCAAAGATGACGTGATCGTCAATGCCACTGCGCGCTGGCCGGGTGCGCGTTTCGAGGTGCGCGAGGTGCTCGTCCAGGGTGCCGGCGCAGTGGCTGGCGTCACCGGCGCGGTGCGTGAACTCGACGCTCTCGACCGTGTCGATGTCATCGTCATTGCGCGCGGCGGAGGCTCCGTCGAAGATCTCCTGCCGTTTTCTGACGAGGCAATCGTGCGCTGTGTCGCTGAGGCGCACACGCCGATCGTGTCGGCAATCGGGCACGAAGGCGACGCGCCGCTCGTCGATTTTGCCGCGGATTTCCGCGCCTCAACACCGACTGACGCGGCGAAAACCATCGTGCCTCACGTTGCTGACGAACGCGAGGGGCTGACGGGCGCAGTCCAGCGGATGCGCCACGCCGTGCGACGCACGATCGACCAGGAGCGCCACCAGATTGCTCAACTGCGTGAACGCCCCGTCTTCGCCCACCCCGAGCGTTCTCTCGACTCGCACTTCACCGGGCTGGAGCGTGCGACCACCGCGATTCGACATGCGGTACGCCACCGCCTCGCCACCGAAACCTCGGCGCTTGCCGGGCTCAGCGCCACGTTGCGGGCGGTATCGCCACAAGGCACCTTGGAACGCGGCTATTCGATTCTCAAGGCACCGGGGGTCGGGGTTCTCACCGACGCCAGCCTGGTGTCGAAAGGGGCGATCCTCGAAGCGCAACTGGCTCGCGGATCGATGATCGTCACCGTTTTTGGCACGAACAGCGTCGCTCCCGGCGCAAATGCAACGACACAGCACACGACATCACCTGAGGAGTGACTGCAATGAGTGACCACACCCCGATGCCTGATCCCGCGACGCTGCCTTACGAGCGGGCACGCGACGAGCTCGTCGCGATTGTGCGCCAGCTCGAATCCGGGTCAGCACCGCTGGAAGAGACCTTGACCCTATGGGAGCGTGGCGAAGCGCTGGCGACACGCTGCGAGGAGATCCTCACCGCAGCCTCAACGCGACTCGCGGCTCGCACCACGCCCGACGATACTCAGGCAAGTTCGTGAGCCCACGGCGGGTTTGCGCCGGCGCGTGACACCGTCACCGCCGACACGGCGCGGCAGCGTTCGAGGACGCGTGCCATCTGCTCCGTAGTGATGGCGTGGAGCGCGGGACGACGCTCAGCGCCGAGGAGATCTTCCGACCACAGGGCGTCGATCAGCGCGCCCATGAAGGAATCGCCTGCACCAACCGTGTCGACGACCTCGACGGCGGCAGCCGGCACGTCGACGCGCCCGGTCGCGGCAATTGCCGAAGCGCCGCGCGGACCTCGCGTCACCACGACGAGCGCACACCCGGCGTTGACCCACTCGGTGGCGACCGTGTCGACGTCACGCCCTTCGGTCAGCCACTCGATATCCTCGTCGGACACCTTGATGACGTCAGCGAGGTCGAGCATCCGCTGCACCTGACGCATCGCCTCACTGGGCTCGCCCATAAT
>JAEZVQ010000055.1 GCA_023420745.1 Actinomycetes bacterium | reverse complement strand
AGCTAACGCAGTCCGATACGGCGCGTCATCGCCGCGTCAATGAGTTCGCTGATCAGTTCGCGATACGTCAGCCCCGTGTTGCGCCACATCGTCGGATACATCGACGCCGGTGTGAAGCCCGGCATGGTGTTGACTTCGTTGACACTGATGACATGAGTGTCGGGGTTGTAAAAGAAGTCGACGCGAGCAATCCCTTCACATCCGAGTGCATCGAATACCTCGAGTGCCATGGTGCGGATTCGCTGGGATACATCCTCGGGCAGATCAGCGGGACACGACAAGACAGCTTCCGTCGACGACTGATATTTCGCGTGGTAGTCGTAAAATCCGTCGGTCGCCATGGAGATCTCACCGCACACGGAAGCCGCTGGGCCGCCTTCGACACGATCGAGGACACCACATTCGATTTCTCGCCCTGGCGTGCTCGCCTCAACGATGACACGCGGATCCCACTTCCTCGCGTATTCGATGGCGTCGGCAAGGTCATCCACCGAGGTGACGTGGGTGATCCCCAGCGACGATCCCGCCCGCGACGGTTTGACGTAGACATCACTGCCCACACTCGCTGCCTGTTCGAGCGCACGCGACGGATCCTCATTCCACAGCCGATCGGTGATGATCGTCCACCGCCCGACAGGAATTCCCGCCGCGGCGAGAACGGTTTTCGTCAGGTGTTTATCCATTGCCACAGCCGAGGCTTGAACACCGCATCCGACGTAGCGCAGGTCGCTCATTTCCAGCAGCCCTTGGATAGTGCCGTCCTCACCGTAACTGCCGTGGAGCAGCGGGAACACCACGTCGACACATCCGAGGTCAACCGCACTCATCTCACCCTCGTCGCTGCGGTTGGCGTCGGTCGGGATTTCAACCAGGCGCCCGCTGCCGGTCAGGACGTGAACCGCCGTGTCGGTGGTGGAGATGACAGCACCGCGCCCCTCGTGGAACTCAAACAGCTCGGGGTCATCCGGAACGCGAACCCACTGCCCCTGAGGGGTGATCCCGATGGGGAGTACATCGAAACGGTCACGGTCAATCGCACGCAGAATCGCTGCCGCAGTGGCGCATGAAATCTGGTGTTCGCCACTTCGACCACCGAAGACCACGGCAACACGAGGGCGAGGAGTGGAACTGTCAGTCATATTTTCGATTTTACGCGCCCACATGACGACCATCCGCCGCACTCCCCGCTATTCGCTGGCTTTCGCCAACTTATTCGACGATGCGAATCTCCCAGCCGTCCATTTTTCTCGGGCGAGAAAGCAGCGCTTTCGCCATCTCGACCACACTGGCACGCCCGGAAACGATCGTGGCAACACCGCGCGAAATCGGCATGTCGATTCCGCGAGCGTCGGCGTCGGCAACGAGGGGCGCTGCGGTCAATGCCCCCTCAACCACGCCCGTGGAGGCAGCGAATGCATCGTCGCAGCTCCAACCTTGCCCCAGCCGGTAGCCGAAGGAGTAGTTGCGTGACAGTCGAGACGAACACGTGGCGACAAGGTCACCGATTCCACTCAACCCCGAGAAAGTCGTCGGCTGGGCACCTCGGGCAATTCCGTAGCGCGTCATTTCGGCCAGCCCACGGGTAATGATGGTGGTCCGGGTATTGGCTCCGTACCCCAGCCCTTCGCTTGCCCCCACCGCAATGGCGATGACGTTCTTCACCGCACCGGCAATTTCCGTACCGACAACGTCATGGCTGACATAGGGGCGGAAGTAGTCGTTGTGGCAGGCTTGAGCAATGTCGCACGCGAGGGCATCATTCGTCGAAGCGACAGTGGTGGCGGTGGGATGCTGGTCGGCAATTTCGCGCGCGAGGTTTGGCCCGGACAAGGCGGCAATCTGCGCCGCGTCAATGCCGAGCACCTCGGCGATGATATCGGTGACGAGGGTGAAACTGTCGTGTTCGATGCCTTTTGACAAGGTGAGCACCGGGCTAGCTATCGGCAGCTGCGTCAACGCGGTGCGAATTGTCTGGGTCGGCAGTGCGATGACGGTGAGTTCCGCGTCGGCGAGCGCCAGGTGCGCATCGGTTGTCGCGCGAATGGTGGGGTTGAGGTCGCGGTCGGGAAAATAGCGGGGATTTCGACCGCGCGCAATGTCGGCAACGACGTCGGGGTTACGCCCCCACATGGTGACGTCTCGCCCGGCGTCTGCGAGTACTTGAGCGAAGGTCGTCCCCCACGCCCCGGTACCGATCACTGTGACCCGTTGAATCCTCATTACCCCCAGCGTATCGGAGTTTGCTCACGCTCTGCCGGCGAGACCAGCCTGATGGCCACCGGTGGTGTCAGTCCCCGCTGCACGCTGTGATCCCGTAGGGTGAGAGGGAACTATTGGATGAGCGCCAGGAGGTTTTCGATGATGTCCACCACGTTGCGTCGTCGTGCGGTGACGGCTTTTTCCGGTGTGCTGACGATCGCTGCGATTGCACTGAGCGGCTGCGCCACCTCCTCGACACCTTCCGACTCGGCAGAGACCACCGCGAGTACGAGTGGCGCGACGGCGACCTCATCGCTTTCCCCGTCCGCTTCAGCAACCGCTTCGCAGGCTGGTATTGACACGGACGACTCCACTGCTGAAGCGCAGTGGACGACTGAGAATCAAGAGGTCATTCCCGCGACCGCACCGGGGCTTGTCGCCCATGATTTCCGTGTTGGCGTTCATGATGACTACTACCGTGTGGTGGTGGAGTTTTCGGGTGAAGGCACTGCGGGGTGGCGAACCGGGTGGACGGATCAGTCGGTGGAACTCGGTCGCGGACGCCCGCTTGCCCTCCCCGAGGGCAGACACCTTGACATCGTCATCGAAGGGGCGATGGCGCCGATGGTCGAGGGGCAACTCGACCTTTACTATGACGGTGCGCATGAAAAACGTATTGACGATTCAGTGATTGCATACTTTGACGGCGCTTTCGAGAATCAGACACACCTCGCAGTGCGTATGGATCGTGACCGCCCCTACCGGGTATTCACCCTCGACAATCCCTCGCGTATCGTCATCGACATTCAGCGCTAACGCGTGAAAACTGGGGAACTCCTCGCACGTTCCTGCGTCTGATTACTGTCCGCCGCGACGTTCCTCGGCGGTGACGTATCGCCCGAGTTTCGGATGCCAACGCCCCGCCGGCGGTTCCTGCCCGCGCAGTTGGGCGACCATGCGGGTCATGGTGTTTTCCATTCGCCGCGTCGCTTCCCACACCGCGTCGCGGTTGTCCTCATCCTGCGGAAGGTCGGATAGGTCAATCGCGGGACCTGCGACGATGCTCACGGGTTTGCGCCCAAGCTTCGGTAGCCCTTCGCGGAAACGATGCATAATCGCATGCCCACCCCAGTGCGCGACCGGAATCACCGGCACTGATGTGGCCAGAGCAAGCCGCGCGGCACCGGTTTTGAACGTCATTGGCCACATGTCGGGGTCGCGAGTCAGCGTGCCCTCAGGAAAGATGAGAATCGACTCGCCCTCAGCAATGGCTCGCTTGGCGTGTTTGAGCGCGTCAGTCGCCGCCGACGAATTCCGAGCCACCGGCACCATCTTTGTCGCCCGCATGACATGTTTGAGAACGGGCACGCGCATCAGTGAGTCTTTAATCAGTGCACGCACCGCATGTCCGTTATCGGCGAGGAAGTGCATGAGGAGGAACGGGTCAAATTCGGTGACGTGGTTGACCACAACAATAAATGCCCCCGACTGAGGAAAATTCTCAGCCCCTGTGACATGACGCGCAGCGAACGCGTTAGTCACCGGGCGGCAGCACTCCACCGC
>JAEZVQ010000023.1 GCA_023420745.1 Actinomycetes bacterium | reverse complement strand
CTGTTGAACACTTCGAGGATGTGTACCGCTTCGGTGTTTCCACTCAACTCGCGTCCGACCCGCATGAGATCCTCGATGACGCGCGTCAGGCGCTCCACTTGTTCGAGGCAGGCATTCGCTTCGCTGGTCACCGCGTCGTCGGTGCTGATCAGCGTGATTTCTTCCAGTCGCATCGACAGCGCGGTCAAGGGGGTGCGCAGCTGATGTGAAGCGTTGGCGGCGTGCTGCCGTTCAGCGGCAAGTCGCCCAGCCATTCGCTGTCCCGTGCGTTGGAGTTCAGCTTGAACGAGGTCGATTTCTTCGATTCCCGAGGGGGGCACACTGGCACGCACTTGACCGGAACCGATTTGCTCGGCTTGTGCCGCGAGGTAAATCAGTGGCGCGGAGATTTGGCGTGATCCGCGCAAAGCCAACCACCATCCGGCGCCGAGCGAGGCTACAATTCCCAGTCCGAGGACGAGTTCAAGGATTGCCACTTGCCGAATTGCCGGCCAGGCGGACACCTGGGTACGCACCGTCGCTCCAGCGGGCGTGATGACGGTGGCATATTGCACCGGATCTCGCTGGGGTTCGCCCGCAATCACAATATGACCGTCGGGAAGCGAAATCCTCACGTAGATTGACGCGTAGTCAGCGCCTCCAATATTCCACCGCGACACCATCCCTTCAGTGATGGTGGCACCTTCGTTGAGGTGACGTTGAACCGAGTTCGCCAGAGACTGCGTCTGCGACTCGAGGCGGTTTTCCTCGATCCGCCACACGAGTAGCCCACCGATCACCATCGACGGCACTCCGAGAACGAGGACGGCAACAGTGACTGCCGTGGCAATCATTTTGATGACACGGGCACGCACGTCATCCCCTCGCTCTCAATCGTGCTGGGTGGGGTGTGGGGTGCGGGAACCGCTAGTGGCGGTCACGTTCGAAGCGGAAGCCCATTCCGCGCACGGTGGTGATGTAGTGCGGGTCGGAGGCATCGTCGTCAAGTTTGCGTCGCAACCACGACACGTGCATGTCGAGGGTTTTTGTCGACCCAGACAGATCTGAGCCCCACACGTCACGCATCAAGGTGTCCCGCTCAACGACGTTTCCTGCTTCTCTTACGAGAACGCGCAGCAGGTCGAATTCTTTCGCCGTGAGCTGGAGTTCACGCTCGCCCACGAAAGCACGGTGCGCATCAACGTCTACGCGGACATCTTGCGCTGCGAGCTGCCCGCCACCGTTTTCTCCACAGGTGCGCCGCAGCAGCGCGCGCACACGAGCGAGCAGTTCGGCGAGGCGGAATGGCTTGGTCACGTAGTCGTCCGCACCGGCGTCAAGTCCGACAACCATGTCGACTTCGTCTGAGCGAGCAGTGAGAATGAGGATCGGGGTGTTCAGCCCGGCTGATCGCACGCGACGCGCAACGTCGAGACCGTCCATGTCGGGCAGCCCGAGGTCGAGGATAATGAGGTCGACGCGCTGGATTTCACTCAGTGCTCCACGCCCGGTGGCGTGTGCGCGCACGTCATACCCTTCGCGTCCGAGCGCGCGGGTGAGGGGCTCTGCAATAGCGGGGTCGTCTTCGACCAGGAGTACTGTAGTCACATCTCGATAATATCTGTTCATCTGGATTTGTCTCGCGCTTTGCTCAGTAAAATACGTCACGACATCGAGATATTATCCTCGACCTCCCGTGTCGCCTCACGCGGATGCCGGGTAAGTAGGAACGGCACGATCCTCCCCACACCGCGCAAATCAGCTTCTGACGCGGCTTGCACCCGGTAGTCTCGCCCAGCTTGTCCACCGATGATCTTTTGCGCCGTGTCGGGGTCGGTCAAAATCTGTCCGACCGGTGCGACGTCGACGAGGCGGGAAGCAAGATTGACAGCCGGACCAAAGACGTCCCCGGAGCGCGAAAAAACCGATCCTTCAACGACGGAGGCCCGCATCGGCAGCAAACCCTCCATCGAGGTCAGGCGATCCATCAGGTGGGTGACGACGCGCAGCCCTGTGGCGAGGTCGTCGGCAATGTAAAACACGGCGTCACCGATCATCTTGACGACGCGCCCACCGGCGGAGGGAACGGCGACACGGCAAACGTTTTCAAACTGGTCAATGAGGTCGACGAGGTCGCGTTGCGGCAGGTGTGCTGACTGAGACGTGTAGGAAACCATATCGACGAAGCCGAACGTGCGAATCAACGGGAATTGTCCGGACTCTTCCGCTATTCCTCGGTGAGATACCTCGGAGTCGATGCGGGTAATCAGTCCCTCCATCTGCCGACGCCACGAATAAACAAGTTCGGATTCGAGGAAGTCAAGGTAGTGGCGCAGCTTATCGAGTGTGACAAGGCGTGCCGTCGTGTCATCGAGGGTGAAACGACGTGCTTGATCTTCAACGAATGCTTCAAATTGCCACAGGGAGAGCCGATCAGTGATGTGCGATTGCGCACGCACCAGCGACAACCCGGTCGACAGGTCGATTTCACCCGTAGCAATGAGATCGGACCACTGTTGATAGGCGCGCAGATCGTGTGCCGTATATACCGGGGTATCGGCGTCAGCAGGTGGGAATCCCATTGCCACCCAGTAGGAGTTGACGCGAGTAATGGGGGTGTCGGTACGCGCTGCAAGATCGTTGGCACTCAACATAGGCTCACCGCCAATGAGACGCTGGCGGTAGTCCTCGGCAGTGGTCGCAGGGTGCATGGGAACCTCCTTCCCACCACCCCGGTTCCGTTCTGTGCTGCAACTCACTCACCCACTGTATGACTTGGGAGGCATTCACGTCACCTTGATGGGCACGAAAATATTGCCAGTACCGTACTCCCCCACTAAGATCAATGGTGCCTAACTGAATAGAGGGGACGATCGGTTTCGACAGCAGCTGTTGATCGATGGGAAGCGTGCCGAGGATGTGTACTGACCTCGTAAACCATGTATGCAAACAATTAGGTGCCAAACAGAACCGCACCGACTTCGTTCTTGCTGCCTGATTGCGCAAGATGAGTCCGTCAGCCCGAGCAATGCTCTGAGTTCGGAGTCTGGCGTCGTTTCATGAGCCACTGGGTGCCGTCATTGTGAGTGGGCGGCTCCGACACCTTGACTCACTGAGCTGGCGCGTAGCGTGTTCGCGAGTCGCGCGTTAGCCGAGAAATTGTCCGCGAACTGCGCACGGAGAAGACACCGGGAATGGTTGTTGGACGCGGGTTCGATTCCCGCCGTCTCCACTCGAGTACGCAGGCTCGAACTCCGCTTCACACGGAGACATTTCCTGCTTGATGTACTGCTGGCGTAAACCAGAAAGAAGGCGTCGTCCAATCGGACGGCGCCTTCTTGCATTTCAGCCAATCCTACTTGTGGCGCCGACCACTTTCGCGCTCCCTACCTACTCTGCCGTCGCATGGTGAACGGGGGTACACCATCAAAGCGCTACGTGGAGTGGGAAGAGTATGACGCGAAACATCGAAAAGAATACGAGGAATACGCACACTATCTGACAAGTCGCACACAGGGTTGTGCCCCCGTTTCTCGGCATATGACGGGACTGGCGTCGAACCGAAAAACGGGGGCACTACCGACAGAGCGAGAATCTCGCTGTTAGAGAATCACCATCCCCAGCAGGTAGACGAACAGCGAGGTCAGCGCAATGGCGATCGCGCCGGGCACAAAGAACGGATGGTTGAAGATGAAC
>JAEZVQ010000162.1 GCA_023420745.1 Actinomycetes bacterium | reverse complement strand
GCATGGAGCTACGAGTAACGTAGGAAGGTAAGCCGTGCGTCGTCGACGTTCGGCTTTCCTTATTCCGCTGCCGTTGATCGACCCCTCGACGGGCATGTCGCGAGAGCCAACCAACGGATAGCGATGGCTGGCTTTTCGCGACCATGACGGTTTTCCGCACGCGTCGCGTCGACGTGTGAGGGGAGAATCCGCTGATGGCTACACCGCGCTACACCCACCAGGAGATCATGGAAATCCTGTGGGGGCTGCTCCTCGCCCTCTTCGTCGCCATGACCTCGGTGACCATCGTCGGCACGTCACTGCCAACAATGATGGCGGAGCTTCACGGCACCGAAACCCACTACTCGTGGGTGGTCACCGCCACGCTGCTGGCCTCCACGGCGGCGACGCCGATCGCCGGGCGCCTGGGCGATCAGTTCGACAAAAAGACGCTGCTGCTCGTCGCCATCGGGATCTTCACCCTCGGGTCGATTCTGTCCGGGGCTGCCACCTCGGCGAATATGCTCATCGCGACGCGCACGATTCAAGGGATCGGCATGGGCGCGCAGATGGCGATGGTGCAAACCGTCATCGCCTCGATCATCCCGCCGCGCCAGCGAGGACGATACAACGGCTACATGGGTGCGGTGATGGCCACCGCCACCGTCTCAGGGCCACTCATCGGGGGCTTCATCGTGGCGACCCCGTGGCTGGGCTGGCGTTGGTCGATGTGGATTTCGGTCCCGTTTTCGCTCCTCGCCATCCTCGTGCTGTGGAAGAAGCTGCGCATCACCAGCGTGGAGCGCGACAAACCGAAGGTCGATTACTGGGGGTCGGCTCTCGTCATCCTCGGCGTGTCCTCACTGCTCGCCTGGGTATCGCTGGGCGGCACCATGTTCGCCTGGCTGTCGGCAACCTCGATCATCATGCTCCTCATCGGCGTGGTGTCGATCGTTGCTTTCATCTGGGTGGAGCTCCACGTGCCTGAGCCGGTGGTGCCGCTGCGCCTATTCACCCAGCGCACACCCGCACTCGCCATCATCGCGTCAATCGCGGTTGGTACGGCGATGAACGCCCCGCCCGTCTACCTCGGCCAGTACCTCCAGGTGGGGCGCGAGTTAAACCCGGCAGTCGCCGGGCTCGCCATGACACCGCTGATGCTCGGCTCCTTCATTTTCTCCACCGGCGCCGGTCTGATGGTGACTAAGCAGGGGCGGTGGAAGCGCTTCGTCGTCGCCGGTCTGGCGGTGATGACAGTGGGGCTCGCCATGCTCGTCGTGGCCAACTCCCACACCCCGATGTGGTACCTGATGATCGCCATGTTCCTCATCGGCGGCGGTCAGGGTGCCTCGATGCAAAACCTCGTCCTCGCTGTCCAAAACACGGTGTCGCTGCGCGACCTCGGCGCCTCGACCGCAGCCGTCACCTTCTTCCGTTCCCTCGGCGGCGCCATCGGCGTGCAAATCGGAGGCGTGGTCTTCGCCAACTCCGTCACCCGGTCGATGACCGAGCGTTTCGCCGAGGCTGGCATCACCGTCCCCGAACACATCTCGTCCGGCGCGTCGATGTCATTCGACGGTGTTCCCGCGGCGGTGGAACAGATTATTCGCACCTCGTATTCTGATGCGCTCGGCCACATCTTCCTCGCGATTACTGTCTTCGGCGTCATCTCCGTCGTGGTCGCCGCCTTGATGAAAGGCTCACAGCTACGCGACAGCCTGGCTGAATAGCGTGAGGCTCATTGGTTGCACACAGTCAAATGTCCAAAATATGGACATCCGCGTGTTGGCGTTGTCGGTTCTGCAATTCTTCCCCATGAGCTCAGAATCCTGAGATATTCGATCATGGGAGACATAATGAAGCATAGTCGCGTATTTGCCGCCCTGACCGCAAGTTTCCTCGCGCTCTCGCTGCTCCAAGTGCGTCATGCTCATGCTGAGGATATCGACCCGAGAGACCAAGGAATTACCGTTCAGTCATCAACCATTCCGTGTCATCCTTGGAATAATGCCGAGGAGATGGGACAGATTGTCCCGTTTGCTTCACGGAGTGCCGAGACGATTCAATGCGCACCTACTCGGTTGTTCGTCCCTATTCGTTATTATGTCAAGGGGTCGACGACGCACATCAACCTCAAGCGATTCACAATCAAGAAGGGGAAACGTACATATGAACCCGGCGGGCACGCATGGTTTATTGAACGTGATCACGCTGGACACCTTGGTAGCTATTGGAAGCTGAAAGAGCCGAATGGCGACAGGCGGTTGAGTCTAAGAAAAGATGGTCAAATCGTTACCAAAAAAGATGGAATGACGCCTCATTTTAGATTGGTGAGCGAATGATCGAGATCTACCCGTATTCGCTGACACCACGAGAGGTCACGTATTTCGGGGGACGGTCGAGAGACATCCGTAGCCCCATTCGATCAGCCGTTACCCTCACCCTTCATTCCTGCGGTTCTCAACTCCGGTGGATCTACGACCCCGGTTGGGGTGAAGAGTGGATGACCAGCGGACACTACTCATCACTGCAGTGCGGTCTCTACCAGCACGCCTTCACAGGACAGGAACCGCACTGGCGGTTGTCTGCCGGAATGGAAACCTCGTCGTCATCGGACAGCACCTGTTTGATCGACGTGCCCTTCGATCTCGAACGAGACGACTGGCAAAGCCTCGTCCTCGTCACCCCGGATTTCACCGACCCGCTGATCGCCGCGTACGCCGACCAGTATCGGCTCGCCGCGACGCTGATCGACGCGCTGTTCACCCACGCGCGTTCCTGTGTGAAGGAGGTCGGTCATGTTCATGAGGCGTGAACATCCCCGCTGGACGATCCGAACCACCGCCCTCAACCAGCCGGGACAACGCGCGTTCATCATCGAGTCGCTGTCGAACTCGCGTATTCGCTACTGGTATGACGAGGTTGTCGACCGTGAAGTTCACTCCGAGCGGTGTTGCGTCGGCGCTGTGACCTTCAACGTGCGATGGGAGCCGCCGGCACCGCAGTCGGGAACACTCGTGCCCACCGTGGAAATCTTCGTTCACGAGGCCGGTATCCCCGAGCGCGTGTTGTTCCGCCTCGAAGGAAACGAACCGGCACCGATCGGGCTCGGCGACTGGGAAAAATTCGTCATGCTAGCGGAGCACACGAACCTCAACGTCCACGCGGCTCGACGCCAACTCGCCGCCCTCGACGCTGAAACCAGCGTGACGCAGCGGGTGCGCGAGGTCGGCGAGGACGAAGTGAGGTGGCAAAGCGAGTGCGGCGTTCACGAAATCGCGATCACCGAATACCTCGACGCTCGCGCGCTTGCCGCAGCCGTTCGCGCCGCACTGCTGCTGTGCGCCACCTGAGCCCGACCATGCTGGTGGGCGGCGACGGCGACTAGACTCGCGCCAGATCAGCGGCGCCGATCAGCCCCGCCGGCACACCCAGCTCAGCCAGAGTGATCGCACACGGCTCGCGGTAGAGGCGGGCGGTGAGGTTCTTTTCGAACGCGCGTTGGACAGGGGCGCGCAACAGCTCACCCGCACCGGCAACACCGCCGGCGAGAACGATCATTTCCGGGTCGAGCAACGCCACGAGGTTCGCCAGTCCCTTGCCCACCCACTCGGCAATGGTGTCGATAATGTCGAGTGCGACGGGATCACCCTCCTGCGCTGCCGCGGTCACCATATGCCCGGTGATCGCGTGCGGGTCACCACCGGCCATCTCGAGTAGGCGCTCAGCCGTGGCGGGAGCCACCGTGGCGACCTCACGCGCCTCGTGGACAAGTGCCGTACCCGAACCGTAACGCTCCCAACAGCCGCGCAAACCGCAACCGCAGCGGCGACCACCGGCTTTGATTTCCATGTGCCCGATTTCCCCGGCAAATCCTTGAAAACCGCGCACCAGGTGGTTGTCAATAATGATGCCGCCGCCGATCCCGGTGCCCAGCGTCACCACGATTGCCGAGGACACGTCACGTGCCGCACCGAAGCGGAACTCGCCCCACGCCGCCGCATTCGCGTCGTTTTCGACGACGACGCTCAGACCGGTTGCCTCTTCAATCCGGGCCTTCAACGGCTCATTTCGCCACGCGAGATTCGGCGCGTAGACGACGTTCGCGCGTGCCGCGTCACAAAAGCCCGCCGCCCCAATGCCGATGCCGACGATCTCGTCATCGCCGCGAAGATCGGCAACGAGGGAAGCAATCGCAGCGGCCACCGCATCCGCTGTTTTCGCCGGTGTCGAACAGCGTGCTTCGCGGATCACCGTCCCCGATTCATCCACCACACCGGCAGCGATTTTCGTGCCGCCAACGTCGACGCCGATCGTGTAGGACATCTCCTTCTCCTTATTTTGTGTGTGACAGTCCTTGTCTTCGTGACCGTGGGTGTCGTTACGTCACCACTGACGCGACGCGCGAGGTCGCCGCTGACCATGGTACGAGGTGGGAGCGGTGTCAACACCCGATTTCCGTCCCAATTTGTCAATGTCTCGGCGCGAACTGTTCACCGGGCGAATGCAGCCAGTGGATGCGTCGGGATGGTAAAGGCTCGATCGAGGTACGGCTCGACGCATGCGGCGAGGTCGCGCGGCTGACCGTCAGAAATGAACAGCACCGGTGGGTGGAGCTTTGCCGTCTCGACCAAATCGAGGTAGGGCGTGGCATCACCGGAATCCGACTCCACCCAGTACACCATCCAATCCGGCCCCATCGGGTGCGTGTGGGAGACAACGAGACGATACACCCGGCACCCCGGTGGCAGCGCCGCCACCGCATCCTCGTCGACGTCGATCATCTGATTTGGACCCGACACCCAGCGCAGTGCCCGGGGATCGACATCGACGGGGGAGGTTGCTGCGGCAACCGGGTGGTTACGCGCATCCGAATCCAGTGGTGGGGGAGCGAGGCGGTCATGGGCGCGCGACCATGGCAGACACACCTCGACGTGGCGAGCCGTGTGCGCGGCCGCAGCGAGGAACCACTCGACCGGGTTGATCGGGTCGGTGAGAAGACCCTCGCGCAGGTATAGGGCGCGATTGAGGATCCGATCGCACACCTCGTCGCGCCCGCGTCGGCGCGCTTTGGCGAGGCGACGGTGGAAGCGCTGCTGCGCTGAGGCAAAATCGTCACCGCTGTTCCACTGATCGCCCGGCCAGTTGCGCAGCCGTACCAGTTCCTCAAGCAGGGAAAAACTCTCGCCAATTTCTCCGCGAGCGCGCAGCCACTCATCCCAGGTCGCCACCGACGCCGCCGCCTGGGCGAACGCGACGGGAATGGGCAGGTGGGGCAGGATACGAAGATTACGCACCCCGGCAGTGAGATCGTTGTACCAGGTGCGAACCTCGGCAGCGGTGACCAGTTTTGTTTCTCGCATCCCCTGCCACCGAGGGTCGTGTTGGCGTGCCTCGTGCGCTGCCCACATGGCGACCAGACCCTCACGCATTGCCTGATCGAGATGGGGGCGCGCTGCGTCAGCGTTGCGGTCGGTATCGGTGCTTTCAATGCGTGCAATGGCTTGCGAGGCGACCTCGAAATCGGGAAGCTGCGGCGCGTGGCGTTTGGCGAGATCCTTCGGCGAGCACAGCAGGTGGATGATCCACGCGGTGTCGGGATACTGCGCGACGTCACATACCCGGCGTGCCGCGTCGAGGAAAGGACGGTTAATCGCCGCAATCGCCGCGCGTTCGTCGCAGTCGAGGGGTCGAAGTTTGCGCTGTCCCCACCGGTCGATCACCCCGTCGGTGAGGGTATCCGCGGTTTCCACGCGATCTGCCGGTGTCTCCATCGACTCAGCCTCCTCCCGTGCCTCCCTCCTGGTTCAGTATGGTAGTGCGCGCCCGCGGATCTTATTCAGTGGAGAGCCAGTCAATACCACCGGCGTGTGCGCTACAGTGAGGGCGTGACTTCCTCACCCGCGGTCGATACGACCAACTCCCAGCCGCAAAACCACCCCGTCCTCGTCGTCGATTTCGGCGCCCAGTATGCGCAGCTCATCGCCCGTCGCGTGCGTGAAGCTGGTGTGTACTCCCAGATCGTGCCGCACACGATGAGTGCCGAGGACATGCGGGCAAAGAACCCCGCCGCCATCATTCTCTCCGGAGGCCCGTCATCCGTTTACGCCGATGGTGCGCCGACGATCGACCCCTCGATTTTTGACGGATCCGTTCCGATCCTCGGCATCTGCTACGGATTCCAATTGATGGCGAAATCTCTCGGTGGTCGTGTGGGGCGCACCGGCACCCGTGAATACGGGCATACGGTGGCGTCACTGACCGGCGAGGCATCGACCATCCTCGCCGCCGACCACCCCCACCAGCGGGTGTGGATGTCCCACGGTGATGCGGTGGAGGAAGCTCCGGCACATTTCACCGTCACCGCCTCCACCGCGGAAACCCCGGTGGCGGCATTTGAAGATCGCGAACGCCGACTTTTCGGCGTGCAGTGGCATCCCGAGGTGCACCACTGTGAACTCGGGCAAGATCAGCTGGTGCGGTTCCTGCGCGACGGTGCCGGCATTGAAGCAACGTGGACACCGCAGTCGATTATCGACGACCAGGTGGCGAAAATCCGCGCACAGGTCGGCGACGCCCAGGTGATCTGTGCACTCTCCGGCGGCGTCGATTCCTCGGTGGCTGCCGCGCTCGTCCACCGTGCTGTGGGCGACCAACTCACCTGTATTTTCGTCGACCACGGGCTGCTGCGCGCCGGTGAACGCGAGCAGGTGGAGCGCGACTACGCGGCCACCATGGGCATCCGCATCGTCACTGTCGACGAATCCGACCGCTTCCTCTCCGCACTCGCCGGCGTGAGCGACCCGGAAACCAAACGCAAGATCATCGGACGCGAATTCATCCGCTCCTTTGAAGACGCCCAGCGTGCCCTCGTTGCCGAGGCCGGCGCCAGGGGGCAGCAGATTCGATTCCTCGTCCAAGGCACGCTCTACCCCGACGTCGTCGAATCCGGCGGCGGCGAAGGCGCGGCGAATATTAAATCCCACCACAATGTCGGTGGTCTGCCCGAGGATCTCAGCTTCGACCTCGTCGAGCCGTTGCGAGAACTGTTCAAAGACGAGGTTCGCGCCATTGGACTCGAGCTTGGCGTGCCCGAGTCGATCGTGTGGCGCCAGCCCTTCCCCGGTCCAGGGCTGGGCATTCGCATTATCGGCGAGGTGACCCGTGAACGTTTGGACACGTTGCGTGCCGCCGACCTCATCGCCCGCGAAGAACTGACGAAAGCGGGGCTCGACCGAGACATCTGGCAGTGCCCGGTGGTGCTCCTCGCCGACGTGAGATCCGTCGGCGTCCAGGGGGACGGGCGTACCTACGGTCATCCGATTGTGCTGCGCCCCGTGTCGTCGGAAGACGCGATGACCGCCGACTGGTCGCGCGTACCCTACGACGTGCTCGCGAAGATTTCCACGCGGATTACCAACAGTGTCGAAGACGTCAACCGCGTCGTGCTCGACATCACCTCGAAACCGCCGGCGACAATCGAGTGGGAATGACAGTTCTCCGCGGGGAAACGACAGATTACCCCACTCTTCTTTGACCTGCGTCACACCCGACGTTTGATAGGGGGTGCAGCGTATCCTCACCGTGCCACGGCACGCACGCGGCCAATCACGCCGCTTCGCGCGCCGCACAGCCGAGGATCGCAGTCGGATTACCTCC
This sequence comes from Actinomycetes bacterium, assembly GCA_023420745.1. Taxonomy (GTDB): domain Bacteria; phylum Actinomycetota; class Actinomycetes; order Actinomycetales; family Actinomycetaceae; genus Gleimia. The sequence continues at coordinate 22 of JAEZVQ010000162.1, read as the reverse complement.
ACTGATCAAGGAAGAAAGTCGG
>JAEZVQ010000173.1 GCA_023420745.1 Actinomycetes bacterium | reverse complement strand
GCTCTACACCGTCTACTCCCTCGCCCAAGATCAGGCAGTGGTGGCGATGATTAGCCGCACCCTCGTCCTCGCTGGAATTCCCGTCGTCATCATCCTCGGTGTCGGTGTCATGGTGTTGGTGTATTCGATGCTGCGACCGGTGCGCACCACGGCGAACGCAGCCATGGATCTCGCTCGCGGAAATCTTGACGTGCGGGTCGAATCTCACGGTGAGAACGAACTTGCTCAGCTCGCCGACGCGTTCAATACGATGGCGCAATCCCTGTCCGACACGATTGCCCGCTACGACGAACTATCCCAGCTGGAACAGCGATTCGTCTCCGACGTGTCCCACGAGCTGCGCACCCCGCTGACCACCATACGCATGGCAGAAGACATGCTGTACGAGGGCAGAGGCGAACTCCCCGATGTTCTTGCGCGCAGTGCAGAGCTGCTCCACGAACAAGTGGATCGTTTCGACACAATGCTCGCTGACCTTCTCGAAGTCTCTCGCTACGACTCGCACGCGGCGACACTCAACGCCGACGACACGGATATGCGCGACATCGTCGCGCGGGTGATCGAATCGACAGCGATGCTCGCCCGAAAAGCCAAGGTCGAGATCAATGTCGAGTGCGAGGGGGAGCGCCCGGTCGCAGAAATCGACGCCATTCGCATTGAGCGCGTGGTGCGCAACTTCGTCATCAACGCGGTGGAACATGCGGAGTCGCGTCCTGTGACCATCACCATCGGCGCCAACGATCAGGCGGTAGCCGTGCGCGTTCTCGACCAGGGGATCGGCATGGATGACGACACGCAGCGCCACGTTTTTGACCGCTTCTTCCGCGCTGACCCGTCGCGCACCCGCACGACGGGCGGGACAGGGCTCGGTCTTGCCATTGCCCACGAAGATATCGCCCTGCACCGCGGGGTGATCGAGGTCTATGGCGAGGTCGGCGTGGGGTCATCATTCATGATGACAGTCCCGCGTCGTGTCAATGGTGAGTGCGAGAACAAGCCGCTCGTCATCTGGCCGTCAAACCCGCTGGTCGAGGGCGTCCAGCCACCCGACCACGCGCGTCCCGAACGCCGCCAGATAGCGGACAGTGATCGAGCGTATGTGGACGAGGAGGTGGATCGATTGTGACCTCGAACCACATGTGGCGACCATCGCGTTCCCCACGGACGTGGCAGCGCCTCGCCGCCGGTGCTATCACCGTTGCTGTCGCGTGCACGGTGGCAGGGTGCCAGGGGCTGCCGACATCGGGTGCAGTTACCGAGTTTGAACCGCACGTTCCCGACGAGCGTTCACTCAGCCTCAAAGGGTTTGGGCCGCAGCAGGGGGCGAGTGCTGACGTGATTGTCCGCGATTTCCTTCGCGCCTCTGCTGCCGGGTGGTCCGATGACTTCCAGGTCGCTCGCGCGTATCTCACCGAAACGGCCAATACTGCGTGGAAGCCTGAAACTCAGGTTCAGATCTACGCCAACGATGCGCTGCCGGAAATCGTCGTCGCACCACCTGCGTCACCGGCAACCTCCGGAAAGGCGAATTCGGCAACGGCGACGACCCCGGGCGCTGCGACGAGTCGTGACGATCTCGGTGGCGACACGGTTGAGGCGAGCATTAGCGTGGCCATTAATGCGTACGTGACGCCGCGCGGTGACTACCACGTCGACACCAATCGCAATGCGCAGACGATCCACCTCACCCTCATCCGCACGGCAGACGAGCAGTGGCGCATCGATTCCCTCCCCGATTCTGTCCTCATTTCCGAGTCAACATTTCGCACCGCATTCCAACAGTCCTCCGTGTACTTCCTCGCTCCCGATGCGGCGGCACTCGTTGCTGACATGCGGTGGTATCCGCGCCGGCGCCTCGCCACCTACCTGATGCAAGCACTTCTCGACGGCCCCTCTCCGTTGCTTGACGGGGCGGTCGCGACCGCCATTCCGGCCGGCACCCAACTGCCGACCTACAGTGTCGATATCGTCGACGGTGTGGCGCGCGTGCAACTGTCGGGCGCATCGCTGATGACCAGCCGAGATCAAGCACTGTTCAACTGGCAGGTGCGTTCGACACTGCTTCAAGTGCCCTCCGTTTCCGACGTGTCGATCTCCATCGGTGGCATCGGTGTGGTCAATACCGATGTTCCCTCAGGCCCGCAGTATGCGATGAATACCCAAGTGGGGTTGGTCGACGACCATCTCGTCGTCGTCGATGGGGGAGCGACCCGCGAGATTCCCCTTCGAGACGCCACCGGTATTGACGTCGAGTCGGTGACGACAGGTCCCGTGCACGCCGCCCCCATCGTCATGCGGCGAGGCGACATGATCATGCGTGTCGATAGTTCGGGCAACGAGGTCGAGGTCACGCAGGTTCCCGGTGCTACTGTGATGTCCGTTGATCGACTGGGATATGTGTGGGTGCTGACCAATCGCCGTATTGTCGTGACCTCCGAAGCCAATCCGCTGCCCCTTGAACTGCCGTGGACAGATGCGGGTGACATTACCGATATGAGGGTTTCACCCGACGGCGCACGCCTGCTCGTCACACGCTCTGGAACGCATCCGAGCGTGTGGATGGCGGCGATCGCTCGTAATGCGATGGGTGCTCCGGTGTCCCTTGGTCAGGCATACCGGATTGAGGGGATTCCCGGTGTGCCACGTGACGCGTCGTGGGCTGGGAACAACACGGTGGCTATCCTTGCCGCAGGAGCTGGTGGTGCGCGAGTGGCAATCGCTCAGGGGTTGTCAGTGCGCGACGATTTCGGGGCGCCAGATGACGCGGTGGCGCTCAGCGGTGGAGCGTCAGAAAACGACCTGCGCCTGTCAACCGCTGACGGTCGCAGTTACCAACGTGCTGGCGTGTCGTGGCGCAACGTCGACACGCTTTCCAGCCTGCACTACCCGCGCTAAGCGGCATTCCTCCATTTAGTCAATCGGCGCTCGCAGCGTCGCGTCCACCTTTCCACGTCACTGAACGCGCGATGGTGGTATCGACTGATGTGGATATCGCAGCGTCCTCAGCCGCTGAAGTCCTCAGTGCAACCGGGTCGCGCACACGAGTGCAATTGCCAGGTGATGGACACATTTTCCGAACTCATCAACCTCCTCGCCCCCTCGGCATGCCCCGGCTGTGGCACATGGGATACCCGGCTGTGCCCGCGTTGTACAGCAATCGCGACGCAAACGCCGATCACCACTGCGGTCAATCTCACCGGGGAGGACGTCGCAGCTGTGTCACTCGGTCACTACGTCGGTTCGCTTCGCCACCTCATTGTCGCCGCCAAGCACCGGCGCGGTCTGCGCTTGGAGCCGTGGTTGCGTGAGAGTGGGCGCACCCTCGGCCACGCGCTCCTTGAGGTGGTTCATGACGCCTCTCATGACGGTTCGTCACCGTTCGGCGGAGGTGTCAATGGTGTCGAGGTGATCGCTATGCCGTCGCGATGGCGACGCCAATGGTCGGGGATGACGGTGGTGCCGCATGTGAGGGACAGCATTGCCGAGGTGATCAGCGCGCACACTCCCGTCACCGTCCACGACGCTGTCGCACTGCGGTGGGGTAGCGGAACTCAATCGGGTGTGGGCGGACGGGAACGCCAGCGTCACCGAATCGGTGCAATGCGCTGGATTGGCGATGACACTCTTGCCCCGTCGCCCTGCATCCTCGTCGACGACGTGATGACGACGGGTGCCACTCTTCGCGAAGGAGCGCGCCTGTGCCAAGAACATGGGAGGACAGTGCTCGCAGTGGCGACCCTCGCTGTGGTGGCGCGACGTGCCGACAGGGGTGATGACGACAGTGCGGGTGATACACATGTCGGGTGATGCACGTCACGTTTGTGATATGATGAGGAAACCTCGCCGGGATACGCGCAATTCGCGTCACCCGGTGAACCTCACGTCGAAGGAGGTGGTAGCTCAACGCACGACCGGGGCAACGACGCGCCCGGTGCTCACCACGCGGGAGATACTCCCGCCCACTCCTTGGAGGACAAAACCATGGACATTACCGTTGTTGGACGCAATGCCGAGATTCACCCGAACTTCCGAGCGTACGTTGAAGACAAAGTGTCGAAGGTGACGCAGTACTACGCTCGAGCCCAGCGAATCGACGTCGAGCTCACCCACGAACGCAATCCCCGACAAGCCGACACCACTGAACGTATCGAACTCACCGTCTTCGGCAAAGGTCCAATTATCCGTGCTGAAGCATCGAGTTCCGACCGCTACGCCGCGGTCGATATTGCCGCCGGTAAGCTCTACGAGCGCCTGCGTCGCGCCCGCGACCGTGCAAAAGACCACCGTCGCCGCTACAACAAGCCGATTGCCGAGGATCTAGGCGGCATTGTTCCCGACGAGGTCGAGGAGACTACGCCGATCGAGACCACGCACGATAGCTTGCGTTCCGCGTCGGATCTCAAACTCGGCGAAGCACGCGAAGAACAGCTGGGCGACTCCCCGGTGATCGTGCGTCAAAAGCTCCACGAAGCCGAGCCGATGACAGTAGATCAGGCGTTGTACCAGATGGAACTCGTCGGTCACCCGTTCTTCCTCTTTATCGATGCGGAAACCATGCAGCCTTGCGTGGTCTACCACCGTGAAGGTTGGACGTACGGTGTCATTCGACTCAACACGGTCGTTGCCGCCGAATAACGGCAACTGCCCCCCTGACACGCTGCCCCCACCGTCTCACTGGCGCGACGGTGGGGGCAGTGGCGTTGCGCGCTACAATGGGATGGAATTCGACAAGCCCGTAGCCGCGCACGTATTGGAGCACTGTGTCTATCTTCGACAAAATCCTTCGCATGGGCGAGGGGCGTACCCTGCGCAAGTTCGACGCTATCGCCACCCAGATCGATAGCCTCGAAGACGATTTTCGCCAGCTCAGCACGGAGCAGCTCAAAGCGAAGACCGAGGAGTTTCGCACTCGTCTTCGCGAAGGCGAAACCATGGACGACATCCTTGTCGAAGCTTTCGCGACCGTGCGGGAAGCCTCTGATCGTGTCCTCGGACTGCGTCATTTCCACGTTCAGCTCATCGGTGGGATCGCGCTGCACAAGGGCAATATTGCCGAAATGAAAACCGGCGAGGGTAAGACCCTCGTTGCCACCCTGCCCGCTTACCTGCGTGCCCTTGACGGGCGTGGCGTCCACGTTGTCACCGTCAACGACTACCTCGCGTCCTACCAGTCGGATCTCATGGGACGTGTCTACCGCTACCTTGGCTTGACCTGCGGTTGCGTCCTCGTGGGACAAACTCCGCAACAGCGACGCGAGCAGTACGCCTGCGACATTACCTACGGGACGAATAACGAGTTTGGCTTCGACTACTTGCGTGACAATATGGCGCAGCGCCCCGAAGACCTCGTTCAGCGCGGTCACAACTACGTCATCGTTGACGAGGTTGACTCGATCCTCATTGATGAGGCGCGTACGCCGCTGATTATTTCGGGGCCAGCCGATGGCAACAATGACGAGTACTACCGGCATTTTGCGCGTATCGTTCGCACGATGCGCCGCGACCACCACTACGAGGTTGACGAAAAGAAGCACACCGTCGGCGTTCTCGAACCGGGGATCGAAGAGGTAGAGAACGAGTTTGGTATCGACAACCTCTACGATGCGGCGAATACTCCGCTCGTCGGGTTCTTCAATAACGCGATCCGCGCCAAGGAACTGTTCCACCGCGACAGGGAATACATTGTCGACAACGGTGAGGTGCTGATCGTCGACCAGCACACGGGTCGCGTCCTTCCCGGTCGCCGCTTCAACGAAGGTCTGCACCAGGCGCTCGAAGCGAAAGAGGGCGTCAAGATCAACGCGGAGAACCAGACCGTCGCGACCATCACCTTGCAAAACTATTTCCGGCTTTACCCCGAAGGTTCGCGCGCGGGGATGACCGGTACGGCGGAAACCGAGGCCGCGGAGTTTGCCTCAACGTACAAAATCGGTGTCATCCCGGTGCCGACGAATAAGCCGATGATTCGCATCG
>JAEZVQ010000083.1 GCA_023420745.1 Actinomycetes bacterium | reverse complement strand
GTGGTCAGCCCGGCCGCGGTGGCGAGAGGATTCCCCGACAGTGTTCCCGCCTGGTAAACAGGACCGATCGGTGCGAGGAGATCCATCAGGTCGGTGCGCGCGGCCAGGGCAGCGAGCGGCATTCCCCCGCCGATCACCTTGCCGAAAGTGAAGATGTCGGGGGTGTAGGTGGTGTCGGGGTGTTCGCGGTTGTCGAACCCCCAGAATCCGGATTCGCTGACACGGAAGCCGGTGAGAACCTCGTCGAAAATGACGAGTGAGCCATGACGGTGGGCAAGATCGCACACCGCGCGGTTGAAGCCGGCGGGTGGGGTAACGATCCCCATATTGGCCGGTGCTGCTTCGGTGATGATTGCTGCGATCTCATTGCCGCGCTGAGCAAACACGTATTCGAGCGCCTCGATGTCGCCGTAAGGAACGACGATCGTGTCGCGCGCGGTCGCAGCGGTGACACCGGAGGAACCGGGGAGCCCCTGCGTCGCCACACCGGAGCCTGCTTCGGCGAGGAGCGAATCAGAATGACCGTGGTAGCAGCCGGCAAATTTGATGAGGAGGTCGCGCCTGGTCGCCCCCCGTGCGAGGCGAATCGCCGTCATTGTCGCTTCCGTTCCGGTCGAGACGAAACGGATCTTGTCAACGACTGGGATACGACGCAGCACCTCCTCAGCGAGGTCGATTTCCGCCTCAGTCGGTGCACCAAAACTCAAGCCGTGTTCGGCGGCACGCTGGACGGCAGCGACGACCTCCGGGTGCGCGTGGCCAAGCAGGGCAGGTCCCCACGTCCCCACCATATCCACATAGACTCTTCCTTCAATATCGCGTAACCGCGACCCGCCGGCAGAGGCGATAAAACGAGGGGTTCCACCAACACTGCCGTAGGCACGTACCGGAGAATTGACGCCACCGGGAATGACGCGTTGAGCGCGTGCGAACGCGTCCGCATTTGATGACGAGCCCGTCGGTGTGGACGAGACTGAAGCGTAGGATGAGGAGGCGTGAAAGCTCATGACGCCAGTGTATCGACACGGCTCACATATGCTGGTCAGGACGGTTATGGCGGAGTGCAACCATGTGAAAAAGTGAGCTCTGAACCGTGGGATGAGTCTGCGCCAGCGAATGCTTTTGAACGCGCGGATAGCGAGTACGCGCGTTACCGCCCCGCCTACCCGGCTTCAACAGTAAGTCATGTTCTGGGTGGTGAGGACGGTCGTGGGCTTCGGGTGGCAGAAATTGGTGCCGGAACGGGGAAAATGACCCGTTTGCTGGTCGAGCGTGGCTGTCGTGTCGATGCTGTCGAACCCGCCGCGGCGATGCGCCACCAGCTCCTCGCCAGCGTGGCTCACTCATTAGCAGCGCACACAGGACAACCTCACGTGTCACCCGGAGCCAGCTCTTGTGTGAGGGAAGTTGGCTCGGTCAGCGTCGTTGACGGGTGCGGTGAGGATACCGGTCTTGCCTCTCACAGCGTCGACCTCGTGGTCTATGCCCAGTCATGGCATTGGGTGGACGCGACGAGAGCAGCGAATGAAGCTGCGCGGATCCTCATGCCAACTCGCGTGGGTGAGCCGTCACGATCAGGGCGAATCGCCATTGTTTTCAACCAAATGAATGTCGCTCACCCGTGGGTTCATCGACTGACTCGCATCATGCGTTCCGGTGATATTCACACCCCGCAACGCCCGCCTACTCTCGGCTCACTGTTCACCACACCTCAGTTACATTGCGTGGAATTCACTGTGGCGATGAGTCCGAGTGAACTGATGGGGTTGGCGCGCACGCGCTCGTCCTACCTCAAATCCACTCCAGAAAACCGGGTTCGGATGCAGAACAATCTGCGCTGGTACCTCACCGATCATCTCGGCTACCGTGACGACGACCTCGTGACAATCCCGTATTACACGTTGACGTGGACTGCGAATCTCAACTGCGGTGAGCTCAGCGCAGACTAGCGCACCTCACCGGCACCACGATCAGCCGAGCGCCGGGTCGAGCGCCCAATAGGTAAGGACAACTGACGCGCCAGCACGGATGATCGACAGCACAGATTCGCGGATCACGCGGTCGCGGTCGAGCCACCCGTTGGCTGCGGCCGCTTCGATCATGGCGTACTCGCCGGACACCTGGTATGCCGCGACGGGCACCGGCGAGAACGCGGCAACGTCGGCGAGCACGTCGAGGTAGTAGCCGGCGGGTTTAACCATCACCAGATCTGCACCTTCATCAATATCGAGTGCTGCTTCCCGCACGCCTTCTCGACGATTCGCGGGATCTTGCTGGTAGGTTTTGCGATCCCCCACGAGTGAGCATCCAACGGCATCGCGGAACGGTCCAAAAAACGCTGACGCGTACTTCGCCGAGTAGGCGAGGATCGCCACGTCGGTAAAACCGTGGGCGTCGAGAGCTCGGCGAATTGCGTGAACCTGACCATCCATCATCCCCGACGGGGAGACCATGTGAGCTCCCGCTTGTGCTTGAGACACAGCCATGCGGGTGTAGAGCTCGACAGTCTCGTCGTTGAGGACACGACCGGTAGCGTCGAGGGCTCCACAATGACCGTGCGACGTGAACTCGTCGAGGCAGGTGTCGGCACAGACGACGAGAGCGTCACCGACTTCGTCGCGCACCGCCGAAATCGCGCGGTTGAGGATCCCGTCAGTCGCCCACGCTGCGGAGCCGATGGCATCTTTATCCTCCGCGCGCGGCACCCCGAACAGGTCAATCCCGCCCACACCGGCTGCAACGAGCTCGCGGGCGACGTCGCGCACGCTATCGATTGTGTGCTGATACTGCCCGGGCATTGATGGGATTTCAAGGGGAGCATCAATTCCGTCGCGCACAAAAACCGGGAGCATGAGCTGGGAGCGGTTGATGCGCGTTTGCGCCACCATTCGACGCATTGCCGGTGTCGAGCGAAGCCGTCGCGGTCGAATCAGCGGACCTCGACTATCGCGCTCATCGCCGTCGCTTCTCGACGGGTCACTCATCGAATACTTCTCCATGACTCACCTTCTTCTTTCCCGTTTGTGTCCGTGAAAGTGCTGTTGAAAACACCGGTCAACGCGGTGACGATCCCGGCGACATCCTGGGTGGGGGCGACGGCATGCACCGTCCATCCCGCCTCGCGAGCCACCTGAGCGGTTGGTTCTCCGATGGTGACCACTCGCATTGACTGATGCGGCTGACCTATCGCTTCAGCTGCGGCTCGAACTTGAGAACCCGCGGTAAAAACCGCCGCGTCAACCATGCCGCTTGACCACGCGGCACGCACGTGGTCACTCACTTCGTCGGGTCGCATCGTGTAGGTGTGGGTGCGTTTCACCAGCCAGCCGCCTGCCGTGAGAATCGCATCGCTTGTGGTGGAAGCGAGTGCGGAACTGGGAATCCATACGCGACCGGGCTGCGCGGATGCGCGGTCGAGAGTATTCGCCAAAGTGGCGCCGTCACAACGTCCTTCCAAGGTCAGGTCAGTTGCGATACCGAGGTCGGTCAGTGCTGAGGCTGTGCGAGGACCGATTGCGGCAATCTTCATTCCCCGAACTTGGGCGCGTTCGAGAGCGTGGCGGGCGGCTTCCGTGTCGGAGCCGGTGACGTGGGAACTGAGATCGGCGTCGGAAACGAGCTCAGCCACGACCTCGACGAACGCATTAACCGCGCGACGTGACGTCCACACCAACCAGTCGTCTCCGCGTAGCTCACTCGTGGATTGTGACGGGCTTACCACCTCATTGGAACTCGGAGAGGAACTGTCCTCACGCCACCAGATTTCGAAGGGTGAGCCATCGAGGTCAGGGGATAGCGTCAGCTCAACGAATCGTCGAACCTCAGGGCTGTCCAACCGTTCGTAGCGCGTCCACTCCACCGGGTAGATGCGGGCACCGAGGTCACGAATCGCGAGGCAGAGCGGGTCGTCAGCCGGTCGGGGAAGTATCGCCGTTCGACCGACCAGCGGATATGTCGGTGAGTCCACGCGGGGCGCGTCACCCCAGCGTAGGTTCGCATCCTCGTCAGATGTTTCACGATTCGGTGAGGGGTGGTGCTGACCTTCACTGTCACCACAGGGGTGATTCGACCGGTCGGAGGCGTGCGGCGCCGGTGGGCGTAACGGTTTCGACGCATGGAGGTCAGTGATCGATGCAGCACCGCGCGCACATAGTTGTGACGCCAGTTCCAGCCCGCACTCGCGCGCCGTCGCATCGCGGTGGGTGACCGACGCATCCCAGTTGATCTCGCAAGAAATCTCATCAGTGAGGCGTCGCGTGGCATCGACGCTGCTGACACTCGCCCCGACACTGAGTCGCTGAGCTTCGACACGCGACCACGTGGCAACAGGTGCCGCACACCCCGCGTTCAGCCCTTCCAACACCGCACGTTCCGCGAACGCTTGGGCGCGTGAAGAGGCGTCGTCCAGCATTGACACGAGCGCACGCGCCACCTCGTCTTCCTCGCGGATTTCGACCGCGAGTGCGCCTTGTGCGGGGGCGTATTCGGCGCACAGTAATGGGGAGGTGGCGAGGGGGGAGCCAAGGCGTAGCAGCCCGGCGCGAGCAAGGACGACCGCGTCAAGATCACCGCCCTCGCCCTCAATTCCCACGACCCGCGATAGGCGAGTGCCGACATTGCCACGGATATCGACGATGTCGACGTCCGGGCGTTGGCGAAGTATCGCGGCTCGACGGCGCGGAGATCCTGTTCCTACCCGCGCACCCGGTGGAAGAGTCCTCAGGGTGAGCCCATCTCGACACACGATGACGTCGTGAGGGTCGACGCGAATCGGTACCGCGGCGATCGTCAACCCCGGTACTGCAGCAGTCGGGAGATCCTTGAAACTGTGGACAGCGAGGTCACATTCACCTGAAAGGAGCGCCATGCGGAGGGCGGCAGCAAAGACACCGATACCGCCGAGGTTCGCCAAGGATGAGCGGTCGACGTCGCCGCGCGTGTGGATGGTCACCAACTCGACATCCGCGCCGAGATTACGCAGAGCCTGAGCGACGATTTCGCTTTGAGTGGTCGCGAGTTGTGAGCCGCGAGTTCCCAGCCGAATTACGCGCCCTTCCCACGGCAGAGCCGTGGGCGCGACGAGGCGGGGCGGATCGTGCGGGGGCATCATGACAGAGCCTTGACGCAGCGGCGAGCGTGTGGGACTACGGCAGCGAACCCCGAGCCGGCCACCCACGCTCCGGTGACTTGGAGACCGCGGTGGCGTGAGACTTCAGTGCAGAACGCAGCCACGCGCTCGCGATGTTCGGGAGTTTGTGGGGCGAGTTGTCCATCCCATCGCACGAGCATCGATGCCACCACGTTCTCCGCGGTGAGATTGACGCCGCACACTCGCGACACGTCACTGACCGCCCGCTCAACAC
>JAEZVQ010000077.1 GCA_023420745.1 Actinomycetes bacterium | reverse complement strand
GATCTCGTCGATGAAGATGATCGTGTCCCCGCGCTGTGTGATCTCTTTGAGGACTTTCTTCAGCCGCTCTCCGAAATCGCCGCGGTAGCGCGACCCGGCAATCAGTGATCCCATGTCGAGGGAGTAGATCTGCTTGCCACGCAATGTTTCGGGCACGTCGTTGTGGACAATCGCCTGCGCCAGCCCCTCGACGACGGCTGTTTTCCCCACACCCGGTTCGCCGATGAGAACCGGGTTGTTCTTCGTTCGGCGCGAGAGAATCTGCATCACGCGTTCCATTTCCATGGTGCGCCCCACGACCGGGTCGAGTTGCCCATCGCGCGCCGCCTGCGTCAACGACCGCCCGAACTGTTCCAGCAAAGCCGAGTTTGATCGCTGCTGATCTTGGCGTGCCGGCGCACCCGCGCCCACCATCTCCTCAGAACCGGACGACCGCTGGTAGCCGCGCAACAGTTTGATGACGGTCTGGCGAACCTCGCTCAGCTCGACGCCGAGCTCGGACAGTACCTTCGACGCCACACCTTCGCCTTCGCGGATCAAACCGAGGAGGATGTGCTCGGTACCGATGTAGTTGTGACCGAGTTGGAGTGCCTCGCGCAGCGACAGCTCGAGAACCTTTTTCGCGCGCGGGGTAAAGGGGATATTCCCCTCGTGGCGCTTCTGCCCCTCGCCAATCATCTTGATGACGGTTTCGCGCGCTTTGTCCCCTTCGACACTGCACATCTCCAGTGCTTTTGCGGCGACGCCCTCACCCTCGTGGATGAGACCGAGCAGCAGGTGCTCCGTCCCGATGTAGTTATGGTTGAGTGCGCGCGCCTCATTCTGGGCGAGCACAACCACGCGGCGAGCACGGTCAGTAAACCGTTCAAACATCGAGTCCTCCTCCGATTCTCACTGTCGTCCAGACTAGACACGCGCAGTGCCGGCTGTCGCCTGTGTTCACCACTAGCGAGATTGCCCCCGGTTACGCCTCGACGATGAGGGTCACCGGCCCGTCATTGGTCAACGACACCGCCATCTTGGCGCCGAAGCGCCCCGTTTCAACTCGAAGCCCATGAACCGTGCGAAGACGCTGCACCACCGCGTCCACCAGAGGTTCGGCCACCGCCCCCGGCGCGGCCTGATTCCAGGTCGGGCGCCGGCCTTTGCGCGTGTCAGCGTAGAGCGTGAACTGAGAAATCACGAGGACGGGCGCGCCTTCGTCCTCGGCGCTACGCTCACCTCTGAGGATCCGCTGCTGCGCGATTTTTCGAGCGATAACCTCGACCTCACGGTCACCGTCATCGTGGGTGACACCGACGAGGACGCACAGTCCCGGCTCGTCGATACGACCGACGACCTCGCCATCCACGCTGACACTCGCATGACTCACCCGTTGAATCACTGCTCTCACGACGACTCTCCCTTCCTCTGTGTCGTACCGGTCGGCGGCTTCGACACGCCGACACCACGCCCACGCAATTCTGAGCCCGGACGCGTATGCGGGGTCACGGATGAGCGCCCCTCGACGTCGACAATGCTTTCCTGCGCGGCAGCAACCTCGCCTTCCTCGCTAATCACCACCACGGTCGCCTCACACCGCACCCCGCGTTTGAGCATGGCCAGCGCAATCGGTCCGAGGTCAGCATGGCGTGCCACACTCGTCACCCGCCCCACGCTGCGAGTGCCGAGCTGGACGCTGTCGCCGGGCTTCACCTGACGCGACTGCGAGCCGTCGAGGTGAAGAAGGGTGAGTCGTCGCGGAGGTTTGCCGAGGTTTACGATGCGCGCCACCGCTTCTTGCCCGCAGTAGCACCCTTTGTTGAGGTGAACAGCGGTGCGCAGCCAGTCGAGTTCGTGAGGAAGCGTGCGCTCGTCAACTTCGCGGGCAAGGCGTGGGCGGTAATCCTCGATGCGCAGCGCCTCCCACGCGATCCGCCCCGCCAGCACTCCCCCACGGCTCACCCATGAGCGAGCCACCGAGGTCGCAGCATCGCGACGAACAATATCGAACACACGCTGGCGACCGCTGCCAGGATGCCTCTGCCATGACTCACCGTTGGCAACACGGTGATACGAAGCGCCATAGTCCATCAGCTGCGGCCACGGATCGACCCAACTCGCGACGTGCGCAGCCTCATCAACTAGCAAAGACTCAACCTCCGCCTCGCCACACCCTTCTCCCTCGGGTCGCACCACGACTCGCCCGAGAACCGTGACCTCGCTGGAAATATCAGCAATCTCGACACGAAGCGCGAATCTCATGCGATTGAGGAATTCGACGAGGCCCGCACCATATCCCGCGTCAACGATGAGCAGCGTGCGCGAGCCATTATCGCTGACCGCAGCCGCATAGGTGATGTGACCGTGAGGGTCGAGGAAGAGGATTTCGCGCGACTGTCCGGGAACGAGGTCGGAGATCACGTTCGTCGACAGCGTTGTCAACCAGGTCAGGCGGTCGGGACCGGTCACGCTAATGACGTCGAGGTCGGAGAAATCAACGAGCGCGTTCCCCTCTTCCAACGCCCACTGTTCACCGGACGGGTCGCCATAGTGTCCCGGGATACCGGAATCGAACACGTCCTCGACCGCACGTTCCCAGCTGAGGAAAATCGGGGTGCGCATTATCGGTTCTCCCGTTCTGTGTCGTCGTGGTGTGGACGCGCGGCGTCGCCTCCTGAGTGCGTGTCCGGGCGGTGTGAACGCGTGTCCTCGGCGGGGCAAATGAGGATCGGATCTCCCACTCGGGCGACTCGCGCCGAGGTGATGCTCGCCTCGCCACTGACGACCAGTGACGTGGTGAAGAACAGATCCGAGTTGACCAGCCCGTACAGGCTCTCTCCGGCTTCGACCGTGGGTGCTTTCGCCTCTCGGGCGAGGGTGTCGATGCGAAGCTGCGCTCGCGGCCCGTGAATCTGCCCTGCCCACAGTGGTGAAAAACCGCGCGAATCAGCGACGGTGATGCGCACCAATGCCGAGGGAAGACTGGTGGATTGTCGAGTGGTCGCCATGGGTGAGTCTTCAGCGAGACGCCAGTATTGGGTTTCTTCCCAGGCGAGGCATCGCGGTGTCAGGGCCGCAGCGCCGTCGAGTGCCGGCGTTTCTGGATCGAGTGCCGCCGCATCACCGACCTCGAAAAATCGCCACCTCATTCGCATCAGTGAGCCAATGATTTGCACGTCGCCGTCAACGACAAGGCTTCGTTCCGGCCGATTCGCCGTGCCCCACCCACGCCACGAACCGAGCATCCACGCCATCGGCGCTAACGAGTGAGGCAAGTTCTCTGGAATGACAATCATGTCCCTAGGCTAGGCGGCTGTGACATGAAATGCCGAGTGCAGCACGCCTGGAACCAACCGTCAGGCGGTGTGACGCCTGATTGTCACAATGCGCCGATTCTCACGATGACGTAAATCGGTACGGCGACGAGGAGGAATTTCATCGCCCCGCGGGCAAAAGCCGCTGATTCGCGGTGGCGACGGTGATGGTCACCGACGAGGACATCAACGAGGACGACAACGACGGCGATCATCACTCCTAGCGCCATCGCGAGGAATATCACCGCAACGATCGGCGCCACCACGCCGGTGAATGACGGGAAAATCATGCGAATGATGGCAGTTTGTCCCACTACCATCGACGCGATAATCCCCAGGATGAGCCCACCGATCGCCCCGCATACCAGCGCGCCGACAGCGTGGGCACGCAAGGAAGAGCCCAGCTGATTTCCCACCACGGCGCACGTGACGACGACGCATGAGGCGACCGAGATTGTCAGCCACGGTGACGAAGACGACAACCCAACCCACGTCACCCCCGCGATTGCGATCAATGAGCCGACCGTCGATGCGGACAACGACGCTGCAAGATCCTCCCTCGGAGTCGGACGCGCCATTTCAGCCACGGCGGCAACCAACACGACCAGCCCGAGGACGAATGCTGCCGCCGCAAAATCACCGGTCAAACGCACGCCAATCACGGCGAGAACACCGGAAACCGTCACCGTCGTCCGGGTCGCCATACGGTCAGGGGCGGAAACGAGGTCAGACCAGCCATTAGCGAACACCACCACCGCGAGCGTCACCACTACGGTCACCACGTCACGCCACTGTGTCGCGAGGTAGCCAACCGTCATCGCGACCGCGAGAATCACCGCCATCGATGCCGACAGATACGTCAGCGGGACGGAAATGATGCGACTCCACGACGAGGTGCGCGCTCCCGCACGCATCCGACGTGCGCGATACGACGACGCCGACGACGCAGCACCCTCGGTATTCGCCTGTGCCTTGGCGGCGGCACGACGTTTGAGAGGCGAGGACAAAGACGGCGACTGAGAGGGCTGTTGGCTCACAGTCGAATCCTCGCACATCCATCACAGAGTCAAAAGAGAGCCGTGACGAAAGCGAGGACAATTCCGGCGAAATTCCACAGAAGGTCGAGGAA
>JAEZVQ010000029.1 GCA_023420745.1 Actinomycetes bacterium | reverse complement strand
TGTGCTGCTTGGAATCCCGCTGTCGGTTCTCATTGCTTCGATGATTGAACTGCCGGGACTGCGAGGCAAAAGCCTGTATCGCACGATGTACTTCATGCCCTACCTCGCGATGCCGATGGCGGTGGCGCAGGTGTGGAAACTTGTGTACAACGGCAACTTTGGTTTGCTCAACCAATTCCTGCGAGCCGTCGGTGTTGATAATCCGCCCTATTGGCTGGTCACCCCGGGGTGGGCAATGCTCGCCGTCGCCCTCTTCGGAATATGGGGGTCGATCGGCTTCAACGTCATCATTCTCTCCGCCGGTTTGAAATCAATCCCGCGTGAACTCTATGAGGCCGCTTCCATTGACGGCGCTTCGACTTGGAAACAGTTCCGGTCAATCACGATTCCGCTGCTTACCCCGTCGATCTTCTTCCTCACCATCATGACGACAATCGGTGGATTTCAGCTCTTTGATGCGCTCTACGCGATGATTGGGCGAAACAACCCTGCTGAACCGTATTCACGCTCACTGGTTTATTTGTTCTACCGCGAAACCTTCGTCAATTCTAACCAGGGTGTTGGGGCGGCGATTGCTATCGTGATCTTCGCTTGTGTCGCTGTGGTGACGCTGATTCAGTTCATCGGACAGAAAAAGTGGGTGAACTATGTCTGACATGACAGTGAACCAACCGGCACCGGCGCTCCGGCAACCGGGGTGGAAACGTGTCCTGATCTCCCAACTGAAAATCTGGCCTATCCATCTGTTCCTCTTCGTTGGTGGGCTCGCCATGGTATTCCCTTTCGTTTACCAGGTATTGATGAGCCTGTCGACCAACGTCGAAATCCAGTCGATCCCACCCAAGTTCTTTCCCGCCACCCTCCAGTGGTCGAACTATGCGGAAGTATTTACCCGCCTGCCATTCCTGTCCCAGTTTTGGACATCGGTGCTCATCACCGTGATGCGTACAGTCGTCCAGCTGCTGTTGTGTTCGATGGCGGGGTACGCATTTGCCCGTATGCGATTCACCGGTCGCGGAGTCATTTTTGGCCTGCTTCTCGCCATCCTCATGGTGCCCGGGCAGTCCTACCTCATCGGTCAGTACCAGATCGTGCGCGACCTCGGGTTACTCGAAACCCCGTGGGGGATTGTGCTCCCTGGCTTCTTCTCCGCATTTGGCGCATTCCTCATGCGCCAATCATTCATGGGGTTGCCTCCGGCACTCGAAGAAGCGGCGCGACTTGACGGATGTAACCCGTGGCAGACATTTTGGAAAGTGATGTTTCCACTTGTGCGCCCAGGACTCTTCGCGGTGATGATTACGACCGTGCTGTGGTCGTGGAACGACTTGCTGTGGCCGCTGATCGTGACCACCCGCGAAGAAAATATGCCGCTGTCTGTCGGCATCGCTACCCTCGCCGGGCAGCACGCGGCGGAGTACGCTTTGATGATGGCAGCATCGGTGATGGCGATGGCACCCATCTTTATCATCTTCTTCACGATGCAAAAGCGCGTCATTGAAGGTCTCGCTCAATCGGGCATCAAAGGCTGACCGGAACGCGGGACGCACCCGCATACTGGTTCCACACGAGATGGAAAGGACACGGATTCGATGAAGGCGCTTGTCAAAACCCGACCGGAACCGGGGCTCGACCTCGTCGATCTTCCCGAACCGACGCTGAGAGCGAATGACGTTCTCATTCGCGTCATGCGCACGGGTATCTGCGGAACCGACGTCCATATCGACAAGTGGGATCCGTGGGCGGCGAAAACCGTCGCTACCCCGCGCGTCATCGGGCACGAGTTCTGCGGTGAGATCGTTGAAGTCGGTGCCGAGGTCGAGGATCTCAAACCGGGGATGTTTGTCTCCGGGGAGGGACACTACGTGTGTGGTCGGTGCCGTGCCTGCCTCGCTGGTCGACGTCACTTGTGTCGAGAAACGCGCGGTATCGGCTACCACGTTGACGGTGCCTTTTGCGAGTACTTCGCAATGCCGGCCACGAATGTCTGGGTTCACCAGGTACCTGACCTCGACCCTGACGTCGCCGCGATTTTCGACCCCTTCGGTAATGCGGTTCACACCGCACTCCAGTTCCACACTCTCGCCGAAGATGTCCTCGTCACCGGTGCCGGGCCAATCGGCATCATGGCTGCCCTCGTCGCCCAATTCCAGGGGGCACGCCACGTTGTCCTCACCGACCTGTCCGACGAACGGCTGGCGCTGGCACATTCCCTCGGTATTGAACACACACTCAACGTCGGCTCGCGTTCGATTGACGCGATCTACCCTGAGATTGGGCTCAAAGAAGGCTTCGACGTCGGGCTGGAAATGTCGGGCTCTCGAGCGGCACTGACCTCGATGATCCAACATATGACGCACGGCGGGCGCATCGCTTGTCTCGGCACCCCGACGGCGCCAATCGACATCGACCTCGCCACCGTCATTTTCAATATGCTGACGATCCAAGGGGTGACCGGGCGCCAGATTTTTGAAACCTGGTACATGATGACGGCGCTGCTGCGCTCGGGGCTCGACATCTCCGGTGTCATCACCCACCGCTACCACTACAC
>JAEZVQ010000180.1 GCA_023420745.1 Actinomycetes bacterium | reverse complement strand
GTCGACGTTAGTCGACACCACTGTCAGCGGCGCGCGCTGAGGTGGCGTGCGCGCACCATGTAGGCACCGACCGCGACGAGGATCAGCGCCACACCGGCCACGATCATCAGCACACGACCGGCGGCACCGGTAATCGGCAGGTTCGGAACGGTGGTCTTCGAGTTGTCGATCACCGCATCGTAAGCGGTGGCCACTTCGGTCGCTCCAACCTTGACAGTGAGCGGCGTGTCCACGTTCGCCGGAAGCTGGTAGCCCGCAGGCGCCTTGGTTTCGACGAGGACATAGCAGCGTTTCGTCGGATTCTTCGGAGTGTTTTCCGAGTCGCCAACGAACAGACCGGGATGGTCACTACGCCGTCCTCACCGGAGACAAACTCGCTCGACATCTGTCCATCCACGAGCACCTCGATCGGATCACCGGTCTTGGTGGCGGTGGAGCAGTCGGCCGCGTAGGGGTCGGCGGCGTTGTAGACCTGGAAGGTGGCGCCGGACAGACCAGTCTTCTGGTCACCCGCATCGCGCTTGAAGATCTTGGCGTCGCCCCAGTAATCCTTGACCTCGGGGGTTTTCGACGGCGGCTCGTCCGGCGGGGTTGTCGGCGGTTCTTCCGGTTCCTCCGGCGGGGTGTTCGGTTCTTCAGGCGTACCCGGAATGATCCACACCTTCGCCTTGTTGGCAATAGTGCCGTCGCCCAGCTGCGTCACCTTCCCGGTGAAAATCACCTCGATCTGCTCACCCTGGTGTGCCTTGACCTTTTCACGCCCAGCGTAGGTCAGCTCAACGTAGATGGAGTTGCGACCGTCACCATCGGCGTTTCCTTCAGCCTCGATACCGACCTTGTAGTCGACGTCCTTTTGCAGGGTCTCGCCGCCCACCGTCACCGATTCGACGCCGAGGGACTCGCGTCCAAAGCGAGTGTCCATGGGATCTTCAAAGAAGATGGTCTTGAAGTAGCCATCCTGGGCAAGTGCCGGGACACGCGCGGACACGGGGAAGCGCACGACCTCACCGAGGCCGAACTTTTCCTGCTCCTTGATGGTCTTGTTGACCGTGTTCTTCGTCGTGTTCTTCGGGTAGACGCTGACGTCGTACACCCACTTACCAGTGGCGGTCTGCGAAGCATCGCGACGCACATCCGGGTAGGGGAGGGTGACGAGGAACGGAGCCGCCTTGTCGGTGACGTAGTCGGGAGCCTTGACCTCGCAGAACACGTAGGCGCCGAAGTTCTGGTTGGCAAGTTTCGCCATACCGGTGGCGTCAGTGGCGGCGAGTGCCACGCCTGCCTCGAACGTCAGCTCGCCCACGGTTGGAGTACCGGTGACGTTGCTGCCGTCGTACGACACGGCATCACAAGCGTTGGCCGGAATCGTCTCACCGATTGCTGCGAGCTTGTCCCAGCTGGCCTTGGCGCTGTCGCCGGTCAGGGTCAGCCCCGTCGCCTTGAATGCAGCGAAGACAACGTCCTTGACGGGTGCGGAGGCGGCAGCGAGGGAATCCGCAGTCTGTGAAGGATCGCCGTATTGGGTCGCGCCCTTTTGGGTTTCGTGCTTGTACAGGGTGATGGATGAGTGTCCATCTTTCTTGGTGTCGATGTCGCCGAAGCTCGGACCGTTGGGGTCCGAGGTCGCCGCGAATGCGGGACCGGCGATCATCGTCGCGCCGAGGGCGAAGGTGGCGCACGCGGCGCTGACCTTCTGACCAAGCGACAGTGTCCTCATGGGGACTTCCTTTCTTCTGTAGTGCCCAGGTGGGCTTTCCTGTGTTGTGTGCCGTCGACCCACCCGGGTGTGCTGGCACGGTGTTAGGGAATCTAGGGGCGGCGGTTACACGGTGACACGCACCCGCCGTCTGCGATGTCGAATGATGGTGGCGATGGCACCGCTTGCGAGGATGGTGGTACCCAGCACCCAATACATCAGCGCCGCTGTACCGCCGGTGAGCGGGAGATTCGGCATTGGAGGTACCGGGGTTGGTGGTTCCTCCACGGGGATGCACGCAATGTTGTCGTCTTTCCAGTGCGGTGACGATTCCTCATCTTCGTGAGCTGAATAAACAACATTGGGGACGCCGCGGGTGCGTGTGGTGTGGCGGTAGCCATCAGTCGCAGTCTGAACCTCGCAACTATTCAGTGTTTCTGCGTGTTCTCGGTACACCGTGGAGGTGCCACGTACCCGGTCGTCACGGCGAAGATGCATGGTGATCGAGAACTCCGCGTATCCCCGAGCTGCCATCTCAATATTCGAGGCGATCGCCACACCGGCGGGAGTGGAGATCCGTGGCACCACGGTGCCACTGCCGGCATAAATTCCTGAGTTGGCGGCGAGGATCGTCGAATCTTCAACCATCTGCGCTGCACTCATTCCACTGGTAATAGTGGTTCCAGCAGAGCTGCCTTGGAAGATCGTGGGTGCGCGCCGAGTCATCGCCCCGGTATCGCGGGTAACATCAAGTCGCCAATCAAGTCCAGCAGGCAGGTCAAAACGCTCGATAATCTCACCGGTATTGATGCGATGGTCAGTCAAGTTATCGACACGGATACGGTAGGTGAGATCGACGTTCCCCTCAGCGTCAAAGGTCACCGATTGCCCGATGTGACCATTAGCTGAAACGTGTGAATCAGGCGAAGCAGCGACTTTTTTCACCGTGAATTTCGGTCCGGGTGTATTAACGATCTGACAGTCGACACGCTCCCCGCTATTGACTTTGACGAGGTTACCCGCGCTCACGTCCCGCGTATCGGGCACACCATCGACCGTTACCTTGCACGTCCAGGTGGTACCGAAATCGTAGTTCGCCGTATCGTCGAGATGATTTGCCGCAGCGGTTTCTCCCAGCCGGTAGGTGCCAGACAAAACAGTGGAATCGACCGCCAGCTGTCCAGATTGTGCAGAGACACCACTGACGGTCTCGCCGCCTGCCACGTTGACGGCACTGAGCTCGAAGTAGCGCGAGTGAGCGCCGTATTCGCTGGCGTTGACGTCGTCGATCCCGTCGACGCTAATGACCTTCGTCAAGGTCAGCTGCGAGGTCGGTGGAGAATCGACGGGAATGCACGCGATGTTGTTCTCTGTTCCGTCAAGATCGTCGGGCATCGACACCTGGTTGAAGAACCCGCCGGTGTAGCCGTCGTAGCTCATATCTTCACAGGTGCCCGCTTGCTTCCAGTTGACAGCGTTGCGGTCCTCGGCGTGGACGCGGATGCGTACGTGGTAGGAGCGCGAAGCACCGGCGGACAGCGAACCAGGCTTGACCGTGAAGATCGATGAAACCGGGGTGATAGCCGTGCCGTCGACCTCAACCGCGTCGAGGGTGAATCCCGTCGGGATGGTCAACGTATCGGTGATCGTTCCCGGATCGGTGGCGGTTTCCGTAGTGTTCGCCACGGTGAACACGTAGTCGATCGTTGCGCGTCCAAGGGCGTCAAGAGTCGCGTTATTCGGCGATGCAGTCCCCGGATCAACGACCTGATTGGTCACCGGGTCAACAACGGACTTTTGTACCCGCACCCCGGTGTCCGGGGTCGGTGGTTCAACTATGTCGCCATAAAGACAGGAGGCAAGGTCAACTGCACGCGACGTTGACACGTATTTCTTCGACTCGGGTGAGATCGGTTGACGACTTGGCAAGCCGATCCTTTCAGCGGGAATCGTGCGATCCTTTGCGCGAAGGGGGATGCGATAGTACGCCCCAGCGAGCGCCGAAGTGTAGAGGTAGCCATCTGGCCCCCATGCGATCCCGTAAAAACCACTGCCGTCGGTGATGGTCGAGATCACGTGGTCGCCGGTAAGCAGCAGATTCAGCCAGGTCTTGTGGATGCCGCCGCTCATTTCCGATCGTGCGAACTTGAGGATCTTGCCTGTCGGTCCAGAGGTTGCGATGACGTAGGCGTTGTCGTCACGGTCAAACGCGAGATCCCAAAACTCACCCACCGCGGCGGGGGACTCGATATCCGCCTCATAGATCCAGTTCATCGGAGTCGATGGGCTGGGATCCCCCTGGGACAGGGGCAGTCGATAGAAGTAGTTGTGGTTCGCGGTGAACTTGCGTGAGGAGAACACAACCCACAGGTCACCGTGCTGATCAAAACTCAAACCGTATGAGGTACGTTGAGCGATGTTTTGCATATCCCCCACCAGGTTGGTGTTAACCATGTGGTAGGTTCTATCGTTCGTGTCGTAGTAGAGCAGCCCACGTTGCGCAGTGTTGGCACGAATGTCGCGAGTCACCATGAAGTACAGGCGTTCGGGATGTGATTCGTGGACGGCGATGGAACGGTAGCGCCCCTCGTTGATCGACGGGTAGGAGCCGTCGGGTTGGTTGATGCCGAATAGTCGCGTCCGGTCGATGGCGTTTTCGCTGAGGTCGGCGTTGTTGTCGCCGTAAAATACATTCGACACGTGCCCGAAGTCCGCCTGAGTTTTCCCCCAGTCTTCCACGTAGTACAAACCGGTTTCACACGATGCGCGCGGCTTTTCTTTGCCGTCGAGGGTGAACTCGGTAGTAGCGAAGTCGCTGCCCTCAACCTGCGGGCGCGTCACCTCGAGTGCTGCGCCGACCGGGCGGGTCGAGTCGTAGTCGGCAGCAAAGCCAGCCCAGCACGCCTTATGTTCGCCATGGACGCCGACACTGACGGTAGACCCTGCGGGCAACCACGTGTCGCCGGTGAAGACTTCGGAATTGATCCGCCAATTCCCCGACATCAGCCACAGTGCGTTGGGGTTGCGTCGCGTCACCGCATTATCAGCAATCATCGGCTGCGACCGGTCAGGGCTTCGCCAAGTCATCCCGTCGAGCACCTGCTTGGTGATGTCGCGCCCCGAGGCGTCGGTGACTCGAATATGGTTCGGTGCGCTTTGATCGGCTACGAGGGGCGAATCGTCAAGGATGATTTTCCCCTGCGCCTCAACATCGGCGAATTTCAGATCTGCTAGCCACGCACCGTTATCGAGTGTCCACTCGAAGTTGAATGTCCCTGAACACGCATAGTTCCCAATCCCGGTAGAGGTAGGGTCCGGCGTGAAATAGCGTGTCCTTCCCTCTCGCAGAGCAATCTTCGGGTTTTGCGTGAATGAGGCGTTCGCGGAAGCATAAACGACCTCGTACGTATCCCCTTTAGTGGTGACGTCACCCCACTTGTAAAAGGTGACGGTACCTCCCGCACCACCTGCAGGAACGACGACGGTGACCTCGCAAGACAAGCCTTCGGCCGTGCATGTGAGATCTTTGACTTGTAAGCCTGAGGAGGGGCGGAAATCCCTGAGTTGCACGGGGCGATGCCACGGGGCTTTTGATGATGCTGCGACGGAAATCGTCACCTCGTCGGCAGTGTCGGAGTCCCCAGCGGAAACGAAGTTCGTCAGCACCCACTTCGCTTGGTAACTCACGATATCGCCACGCTCAATGGTGTCCGCGGTATTGCCCGTGCCTTTTTTCTGGAGAGCGTGCGTGATGGTGACATCGACATTCGGCTCACCCTCTTCACCGAGAGCAGGACCGTCAATCGAAGGGTCTTCGACGTAGGACATTGCGGGTGTGCTGATGCCGAGGGTGATGGTCAGGATGAGCCCGAGTGCTACCGCGAGGTAGCGTCCCATCGCCCGACGGCAACCGGAAGGACGGCGAGGCTGCCTTGTTGTGCCGCATTGGGCACTGGGGGGGAAATGAAGGCTCACTTCGCCGTCCTTCCTGAAAGAAACCTCAAAGATCCTGAATGGATCCTGAGAATTTGAATGCGACACCAGACTTTAGTCACACCTTGAAAAGCCGCCAAATTGCGGACATACGCGCATTTCTCCAGATCTGATGC
>JAEZVQ010000130.1 GCA_023420745.1 Actinomycetes bacterium | reverse complement strand
ACTCAACACGGCGATGCTCGTCAAAGGCAAGGTGTTGCGTGACGTTGCCAAGACGATGGCGACCGGGCAGTCGCTTGAGCTCGCCTTTGACCAACAGTCCTACGGTGCCGGGCCGATGATTGGCTTCCATTCCGGAACCCGTCACACGACGTCAACCCTGATGGATGGCGATTACCCGCCGGTTCGACGCCTGTTCCCGGAGGAAACCTCAATCCACGCTGTCGTCAACCGCGTTGAACTGCTCGAAGCAGTTCGCCGCGTGTCGCTGGTGGCTCCGCAGAAGACAACGTTGAGGGTGCGATTCACCGGTGATCGGCTCACCCTCGAAGCGGGGCAAGATGACAACGCGCAAGGTTCCGAAGTGATCGCCGCATCGATCAATACCGACAGTTTTGAAACGGCGTACAACCCCCAGTTCCTCGAGCAGGGGCTTGCTGTCATTGAATCGGAATACGTGCGGTTTGCCTACACTGATCCGCAGCGACCGGTGGTGATCTCCGGGCAAAACGATCAGGGTGAAGCAGATACGTCGTTTAAGTACCTGCTCATGCCGATGCGCATCGACATCTGATTTGGCTCATCAGGATCACCACCTCAGCGCCGAAACTTTACCGGTGTTGGGTTGATGACGTTGACGAGTGTGAGAGAAGGGTAAGGCAATGTACCTGTCGCATCTTGCGCTCGACAACTACCGGTCCTACCGTAGCAAAGTCGTCGAATTTTCCCCGGGTGTCACGGTTCTCGTCGGGTCGAATGGTCAGGGGAAGACGAACCTCGTCGAAGCGATTGCCTATCTCGCGACCTTCTCTTCCCATCGGGTCGGTGTGGATTCTGCGCTCGTGAGGTTTCCCCGTGCTGGTGAGAGAGAGCCTGCGGGTGCCGTCGTGCGCGCCAAGGTGCGAGAGCATGAGCGCGACCGTATTGTCGAGGTGGAGATCGTGCGGGGGCGCGCCAATCGTGCGAAACTCAATCGCACGCAGGTACGCCCGCGCGACGTCCTCGGTGTGGTCAAAACGGTGATGTTTGCCCCGGAGGATCTCGCGTTGGTCAAGGGTGATCCGTCGACACGGCGCACCTTCCTCGATGAGCTGGCGGTTCAACTTACCCCGGCATATGCACGCGATCGCTCCGACTGGGAACGGACACAGCGGCAGCGTGCGTCATTGCTCAAACAGCTCGGCAAGGATCGACGTGCGGGACGCGGTGTTGATGAAGCATCGCTTGCCGTGTGGGATGACCATTTCATTCAGCAGGCACACACTATTGCGGCGATGCGCTACCAGGTGATTGATCTGCTGAAAGATCCCGTGTCTGCTGCGCACGATACGGTCACCGATTCACGACGGCACCTGAATATTTCACCGGCAACCTCGCTGGCTAAGGTTGTCGGAGTTGACGAGCTGAAGCTTCGCGAGCTCGCGTTATCCGACGGTAGTTCGTATTGTCATCTGATGCGACAGGCACTCGATGCGGTGCGAGACGATGAGATCACGCGCGGTGTCAACCTCGTCGGTCCCCACCGAGACGACCTCGTACTGACCATTGACGACATGCCCGTCAAAGGGTTCGCATCGCACGGAGAATCATGGTCGGTGGCACTTGCCCTGCGGCTGGGTAGTTTCAACGTGCTGACCGACTCTACCCAGGGGATGCCGTTCGATGGGATGACGTCGGGTGAGCGTGTGGAAGAGCGCCCCGGTGTTAATACGCCGATTTTGATCCTTGACGATGTATTCGCCGAACTCGATACTGCGCGGCGTCGCGCGCTCCTCGATGCAATATCTGCAGCAGAACAAATTTTCGTCACCACCGCTGATGTCAATGACATTCCAGCGGAACTCAATGCGGACATTCGCACAGTAACGTGGGCGCCGGAGACGGGCACCCAGGTCGAGGCAATTGACGCTCAACAAACCGAATATTCACTCGAACAGAGGGCAAAGGAAGGTGACAGGGTTGACAACTAGCGGTATATCAACGGCTGTCGACTACTGCCTTCAGCGTCTCAACCGGGCTCAGGATCAGGCGTTTGAAAAGGGTCGTTACCCCAGTGTCGGTGGGAAGCGTCGGGCGATGCTCGAACGGTTTTCACGCACCCGCCGATCCGGTAATGGACGGAGTGAAAACGACGACAATGCGGCGGCAGTGCAGGCTGGATTATCGTCAGTGACAGGTGTTGACGAAAACGCCTGGGATCACCGACCGGGATTTGCTCACGACGGGACAGGTTCGGGTTACGGTCGCCATGATCCCCACCAGCTCGGCACAGCACTGGGCTCACTCGTCGCGCGTGGCGGGTGGAGCGAATCACTCGCGGTGAGCTCTGTCATCGCGCGTTGGGCCCACATTGTGGGAGACAACGTGGCCGAACACTGTCGTATTGAGCGTTTCGAAGATGCCGTGCTGACCATCCGCACCTCGTCCACCGCGTGGTCGAATCAGATGCGCTTACTTATTCCCCACGTTCGCCAACGTATCGACGACGAGCTCGGCGCAGGTGCTGTGCGCGAAGTCATCATTCACGGACCGCAGGCACCATCGTGGAAACACGGTCGCTGGTCGGTACAGGGCCGCGGTCCACGTGACACTTACGGGTAGCGCGATTACCCCTCAATCCTCAAATTCGGGCGAGTGAGCCCACGAGAGTGAAGGAGACCCCACTCGCGTAGTCCACCACGTCGGCAGGGGTTCGTGCCGATTTGGTAGAATAGATGCGGTTTAGAACCAGACATTCGCTACGACCGACGTCCTCGTCCACACTTACGATGGTTCCTGCCGCTGATGCGGGACCTCGGTGTGGTCACGGCGTCATGGAGGAGTTCGGGTTGTCTCAACACGACGACAAGCGCGCGCAGTCGGAAGAATCATACGGCGCATCGAATATTACTGTTCTCGAAGGTCTCGAAGCGGTGCGGAAACGCCCCGGCATGTACATCGGATCGACGGGGGAACGCGGCTTGCACCACCTGGTCTACGAGGTGGTCGACAATGCCGTCGATGAGGCACTCGCCGGCTACTGCGACCATATTGAGGTCGTCATTCGCGAAGACGGCGGGCTCACTGTCGTCGACAACGGGCGCGGGATTCCGGTCGACATTCACCCCACCGAAGGACGTCCCACCGTCGAGGTCGTGATGACGATCCTCCACGCGGGCGGGAAGTTCGGCGGTGGCGGTTACGCGGTGTCTGGTGGTTTGCACGGCGTTGGCATCTCCGTCGTCAACGCGTTGTCACGACGCGTCGATACTGAGGTTCGCCGTCAGGGATACGTGTGGCGACAGTCATTTGGCAACGGTGGTCATCCGCTGACCGACCTCGTGCGCGGGGAAGAAACCAACGAAACCGGCACGACACAGACCTTCTACCCCGATCCCGAGATTTTTGAAACAGTCGAGTTCTCCTTCGAGGTGTTGCGCCAACGCTTCCAACAGATGGCGTTCTTGAATAAAGGTCTGCGCATTACGTTGACGGATGAGCGTGAGGGCGTCACCGATGAGGGTGACGAAATCACCGGCGACGACATGGGTTCTGCTGACGATCCCGTCCCCGGTTTCCGTCAAGTCACCTACTGCTATGACAATGGTCTGCGCGACTATGTCGAGTTCCTCAACGCGACCAAGAAGGTCGAAACCATCAATGACGACATCATTGATTTCGAGGTTGAGAATCCTGCGGGCACGATGTCGGCCGAGATCGCGATGCAGTGGACGAAAGCGTACTCCGAGTCGATCCACACCTACGCGAATACGATTAACACCACCGAGGGCGGTACCCACGAGGAAGGCTTCCGCACTGCGCTGACAACGATTGTCAACAAGTATGCGCGTGAAAAAGGGATCCTCAAGGAAAAGGCGGATAACCTCTCCGGTGACGATATTCGCGAAGGGCTGACGGCTGTCATCTCGGTCAAACTGACAGAACCGCAGTTTGAAGGACAGACGAAGACAAAGCTGGGCAATACCGAGGCGCGAACTTTCGTCCAACAGCAGGTGTATCAGTTGCTCGGTGACTGGCTGGACTCCCATCCAACGGATGCGAAAGCCATTGTTCTCAAGGCTATTTCCGCACAGGAAGCGCGGATGGCCGCACGCAAGGCGCGTGAAGCAACGCGGCGCAAAGGTGTCCTCGAGTCGGCATCCATGCCCGGCAAGCTGCGCGATTGTTCGTCGCGTGACGCGATGAAGTGCGAGATTTTCGTCGTCGAGGGAAATTCCGCAGGCGGTTCAGCGGTGATGGGACGTAACCCGGAGTTCCAAGCGATTTTGCCGCTACGAGGAAAGATCCTCAATGTGGAGAAGGCACGTGTTGATCGCGCCCTTGACTCCACGGAGATCCGCGCTCTGATTTCCGCATTTGGCACCGGAATTGGCGAAGAGTTCGATATTTCCAAGTTGCGCTACGGCAAGATCGTGTTGATGGCGGATGCGGACGTCGACGGTCAGCACATCACGACTTTGCTGCTGACCCTGCTGTTCCGCTACATGCGTCCGATCCTCGAACACGGACACGTGTTCCTCGCGCAACCACCGCTGTACCGGTTGAAGTGGACGAATGCCCCGCACGAGTTTGTCTTCTCCGACAAGGAGCGTGACGAGCACCTCGTGGCTGGCAAGGCCGCGGGGTGGCGCCTGCCCAAGGATGGCGGTGTTCAGCGCTACAAGGGTCTGGGTGAGATGAACGCGGAAGAGCTGTGGGAAACGACGATGGATCCCGAGCAGCGCATCCTTAAGCAGGTTGATGTCGCTGAGGCGGCATCTGCGGATGAAGTGTTTTCCATTCTTATGGGTGACGACGTCGATTCACGTCGGTCGTTCATCCAGCGCAACGCACAGGACGTGAGGTTCCTCGACATCTGAGCGGAACACGGGTTGGCGTCAATTCCGTCAACTCACCGACCGCGAAATGATCGAGATTGAACAGACAGGATAGATGAGATGAGCGACGAGACCACTACTCCTGACGGCGTCGAACCGGACGGCAACAGCACCGATGAGGCGACGCGTACCGGTGACGGTGAAACCAATGAGGTGGCGTCAACTGGCGGCATCATCGAGCACGTCGACATTGAGAAGGAGATGCAACGCTCCTACCTCGACTACGCCATGTCGGTGATTGTTGGGCGCGCCCTGCCCGAGGTGCGTGACGGTTTCAAACCCGTCCACCGCCGCATCCTCTACGCCATGTATGACGGTGGGTACCGTCCAAACTCCGGGTTCTACAAGTGCATGCGCGTTGTCGGTGACGTCCTCGCGCACTTCCACCCCCACGGTGACTTGGCGGTTTACGACGCCTTGGCACGCCTCGTCCAACCGTGGAATATGCGCTACCCGCTGGTTGCCGGTCAGGGCAACTTCGGTTCGGCGGGCAACCTCGATCCCGCAGCCCCGCGTTACACCGAATGTAAGATGGCGCCTCTCGCCATGGAAATGGTGCGCGACATCGACGAAGACACCGTCGATTTCGTCGACAACTATGACGGGCGCAGCCAGGAACCCTCGGTGCTACCGTCGCGCTACCCGAACCTTCTCGTCAACGGTTCCGAAGGGATCGCGGTCGGCATGGCCACTCGCATCCCACCGCACAACCTCCGCGAAATTGCCGACGGCGTCAAGTGGTACCTCACCCATCCCGAAGCCACCCGCGAAGAACTGCTCGAGGCATTGATCCGCATCGTCAAGGGACCGGATTTCCCCACCGGGGCGACAATCCTCGGACGTTCGGGTATTGAACAGGTGTATCGCACGGGGCGCGGACCGATCGTGCAGCGCGCGGTTGTCAATGTGGAAGAAATCAACGGGCGCCAATGCCTCGTCATTACCGAACTGCCCTACCAGGTCAACCCCGACAACCTCGCGATGAAGATCGGGCAACTAGTTAAGGACGGTGCGATCCAAGGCATTGCGGATATTCGTGACGAAACTTCCGATCGATCCGGTCAACGCCTGGTCATTATCCTCAAGCGCGACGCGATTGCCAAGGTCGTACTCAATAACCTGTACAAGAAAACGCAGCTGCAAGACTCGTTCCCCGCGCATATGCTCGCCCTCGTTGACGGCGTGCCGCGCACGCTCAGCCTCGACGGGTTCGTCCACTACTGGGTCAAACACCAGCTTGACGTCATTGTGCGGCGCACGCGGTTCCGCCTGGATAAGGCATTGCAGCGCCTCCACATCCTAGACGGCTATCTCAAGGCGCTCGACGCGCTTGACGAGGTGATCGCGCTGATCCGCCGTTCGCCAACCGTTGACGATGCGCGCGGTGCCCTGATGCAGATGCTCGGCATTGACGAGGTTCAAGCCGATGCGATTCTCAGTCTCCAGCTGCGTCGCCTCGCCGCACTCGAGCGTCAAAAGATCCTCGAAGAACATGCGGAGCTGTCCGAGCGGGTAGCTGACCTGCGTGACGTGATTGCCAAGCCGGAACGGCAGCGCGCCATTGTCGGTGAAGAACTCGACGAGATTGTTGACCGTTACGGCGATGAGCGACGCACCCAGATTGTGCCGTTCTCGGGCGAAATGACGGACGAGGATCTCATCCCGGAGGAAGATATCGTCGTCACCATTACCCGCGACGGCTATGCCAAACGCACCCGCGTCGACTCCTACCGGTCACAGCATCGCGGGGGCAAGGGCGTGCGCGGGGCGAAACTGCGCCAAGATGACGTCGTCGATCACTTCTTCGTGACCACCACACACCACTGGCTGCTGTTCTTCACCAACCTCGGTCGCGTGTACCGCATCAAGGCGTATGACGTTCCCGAGGGCGGTCGCGATTCGCGCGGGCAGCACGTGGCGAATCTGCTCGCTTTCCAGCCGGAGGAAACGATTTCTCAAGTTCTTGCCCTGCGCGACTACAACCAGGCGGAGTACCTCGTGCTTGCGACGCGCTCGGGTCTGGTGAAGAAGACTCGGCTGGGCGAGTACAACTCGCCGCGTTCGGGCGGTCTCATCGCCATTAACTTGCGTGAGGGCGACGACGGCGTGCCGGACGAACTGGTTTCCGCAGCGATTGTCAACGCCACCGATGACCTCGTTCTCGTGTCCCGTGAAGGTCAGTCACTGCGCTTTCACGCCACCGATGACGCGGTGCGTCCGATGGGGCGTGGTACTTCTGGGGTGCGCGGCATGAGGTTCCGTGACGGAGATGCGCTGTTGACGATGCAGGTGGTGGAGCCGGGTTCCGACCTCCTCGTCGTTACCGAGGGTGGCTATGCCAAACGTTCCGCCATTGACACGTACCCGACGCGCGGGCGCGGTGGTCTCGGCGTCAAGGTCGCCAACCTGGTGGAGGAGCGCGGCAATCTCGTTGGCGCGTTGCGCGTCCATGAAAACGACGAGGTGCTCGTCATTATGGAAAGCGGGAATATCGTGCGATCCGCGGTCGCTGAGATTGCTCGCACCGGGCGAACCACGCAGGGCGTGACGCTGGCGCGTCCAGCCGCGGGGGATCGCATTATTGCCGTGGCTCGCAATCTCGAATCCGATCTCGATGATGGCGAGGATGCGGGCGGCGAGTCCGGTACGCTTGAGGACAACGACGGTCACGCGACTGTCACCACCGAATCTGTCGAGGAGATGGACGAGTGAGCGAATACAGCGACGTGCTCGAAGAAGATGAGGTGTGGGAGGACGACACTCCCCGCCAGGTGATGCTCGCTGTGGCGCGCATCGATCCGTGGACGACGATGAAGGTCAGCTTCTTGCTGTCCGTCGCTTTTGCCATTGCCATGGTGGTCGCGACTTTCATCGTGTGGCTGATGCTCGACACCATGCATGTCTTCGCTGAAGTGGAGAAGTTCCTCACCTCGATTGGGGCGTCAAGTTTCTCCGATGCAATGTCGTTCGTGCGTCTGCCGCAGGTGATGTCGATGGCTGTCCTCGTCGGTGTCGTCAACATCATCATCCTCACGGCACTGTCCACGCTCGGCGCTTTCATCTACAACGTCATCGCGTCCCTCGTTGGCGGTATTCGCGTGACCTTGATGGACGAGTAACGTCGCTGTCGTGCGCGTTACGCACCGGTGTGTTGTGTTGCGCACCTCACCTGCGTGAGGTTTTGGTATTCATCACCGCGTCCGGTAATGTTGATGCGTGCGAACGCGCGGTTCGGGCCTATAGCTCAGTCGGTTAGAGCGCTTCCCTGATAAGGAAGAGGTCGCTGGTTCGAGTCCAG
>JAEZVQ010000118.1 GCA_023420745.1 Actinomycetes bacterium | reverse complement strand
TCATCAGCGACCCCTCGCGGGCCGGCTGGTGACGCGGCGACCGCGCGTCCTCCAAATTGTCACCCTCCACCATTGAGGGCACCTGGTCGGAGTCGGCAACGAGCGCCACGCGCTCGAGGAAATCCGCGACCGTCCCTTCTGGCTGTGTTGTTTCAAAATCGAGGGCGACAGCGTGAAGTTCAGCGAGGTTATCGACGCGCGACGCGTCTTGCACATCTTCAGATTGGCGAAGCTGGTCGAGGTAGCCGGTGGCGTCCATCGCGTCGTCGAGGATGCGCGCGACTTTCTCGCCAGCGTCGACGAGGGCACGCAGCGTGACAATCAACCCCCACAGGTTCGCACTCGACTTCGCAGCGCGAGCGCTGATTCCCGACGGTGCCCGCCCGCTCGCCTGCGCGCGTTCAGCGGCAACCGCAGCCTCCCACTGTTCTTCGCTGAGTTCAATCGAGTCGCCTTCACCGCGCGGACACCCCTGCGCCACCCAGTTGTCACGCAACGCGCCAGCGAAATTCGTGGTGTTGATGGCGGCGTGCGCGGCGAGCGCCTCCTGCGCTTTGTCACCAATCCCGCGACGCGGCGTATTGATGATCCTCCGCAGCGACACGGTGTCGTCAGGGTTCGCCACCACGTTGACGTAGGCGAGTGCGTCCTTAATTTCACGCCGCTCGTAGAACTTGGTGCCCCCGACCACGCGGTAGGGAATCCCCGATCGCACGAGCTGTTCTTCAAGGGCGCGCGACTGCGCGTTGGTGCGGTAGAACACTGCGATGTCGCGATAGTCAAAACCGTCGGAGGTCATCTGGTCGATGCTGGCAACGACGTAGCGCGCCTCCTCGTATTCGTTTTCCGCGGTGTGGTAGGTGATGAGTTCGCCATCCCCGGAGTCCGTCCACAGTGCTTTGGCGCGGCGCGAGTGGTTTTTTGAAATCACCGCGTTCGCAGCGTTGAGGATGTTTTGTGTCGAACGGTAGTTTTGCTCCAACACGACGGTGTGCGCACCGGGGAAATCCTCTTCGAACTCCTCGATATTGCGAATTGTCGCCCCACGAAACGCGTAGATTGACTGATCGGAGTCGCCGACAACAGTGAGGTGTCCGGGCTCCCCCTCACGCCCCACGCCAACGAGTTCGCGCACGAGCACGTACTGCGCATGGTTGGTGTCTTGGTATTCATCCACGAGGATGAACCGGAAGCGTCGGCGATAGTGCTCGGCAACGCCGGGGTTCTCGCGCAGCATGTCGACGGTGCGCATAATCAGGTCGTCGAAGTCGACGGCATTCGATTCACCCAGTCGCGCCTGGTACACGCGATAGACGCGGGCGACGGCACGCGAGACTGGATCCTGCTCGGCTCTCGCCTCGTACTCCTCGGCAGTGATGAGCTCGTTCTTCAGGTCTGAAATGCGTGCGGCAAGGAGTTTCACCCCCACCTGCTTGGTGTCGATGTTGAGGTCTTTCGCCACCTGCCCGATGAGGCGTTGGGAATCTGCAGCGTCGTAAATCGTGAACGTCGACTTCAGCCCTGCGGCGTCGTGCTGTTCGCGAAGGATCCGCACACAGGCTGAGTGGAAGGTGAGGATCCACATCCGCTTCGCGTCGCGTCCGATCAGCGCGTGGAGCCGCTCGCGCATCTCTGCCGCGGCTTTATTGGTGAAGGTGATGGCGAGGATCTCTCCGGGGTGCGCGCGCCCGGTACGGATGAGGTAGGCCACGCGCCGGGTCCGCACCCGCGTTTTCCCCGACCCGGCGCCGGCGCCGACGCGGAGCGAGGAGTTGCCGTGCTCGACCGCTTCGCGCTGCGCGGGATTCAATCCGAGGACGAGGTCGTCAATGTTCTCACCACCGACCCGACCGCCAACCACGTCATCGCTCCCGTCCTCGCTCACACTGCGGGCCAGGGTGTCGACGGCGTGGGGCATCAGCGAAGGGAGCGCAAGGTATGCGGCATCGGCATTCAAACGGGGCGAGGTGTTCATCGCCTCCACTCTAGCGACATCCGCGCTAGACGATGTGCCGCTGCGCCGCCCAGTGGGTGAGTTCGTGGCGGTTCGACAGCTGGAGTTTGCGCAGCACGGCCGATACGTGTGTCTCCACCGTTTTGATGGATATAAACAGCTCTGACGCCACTTCCTTATACGTGTATCCGCGAGCGATCAGCCGCATCACTTCCTGTTCGCGCGCGGACAGCAAGTCGAGTTCGCTGTCGGCCACGGCCACCGTCGCGGTGCCGAACGCGTCGAGCACGAATCCGGCGAGGCGCGGGGAAAAGGCAGCGTCACCGGCTGCGACGCGCTCAATCGCCTCAATGAGGTCGGGGGTGGCGATGGATTTCGTGACGTAGCCGCGGGCGCCCGCGCGGATCACCGACACGACGTCTTCGGGTGCGTCCGATACGGACAGGGCGAGGAATCGCGTATCGAGGTCGCGGCAGGCGACGACGACTTCGGCACCGCCTCCACCGTTTCCTCCGGGCATGTGCACGTCGAGGAGGACAACTTGCGGGCGTTCAGCACGCACCATGGTAATGGCGTTATCGTCAGTGGCGGCTTCGGCAACGACGGTGACGGTGTCGCGGTAGCGTTCGAGTTCGGCTCGCACTCCGGCGCGAACCAGCGGGTGATCGTCGACGATGGCGAGTGTCAGTGTCACGGCAGTTCCTCTCCAACGGGGTGGGTGCGCGGCGTTCGCATATGGATTTCTGTTCCGGGGTTGAGTCGCCTGATCTCGACGCTTCCGCGCAGGCGTTCGATCCGTCCGATGATCGAGTCGCGCACGCCGTGCCGGTCGGCATCAATGGTGTCGACGTCGAAGCCGGAACCGCGGTCGGTAACGAAAACATCGACGTTCGTGGCGCTGACCTCGCAGTAGACGCGCACCGGTGGCGCCCCGTGGCGTACCGCGTTCTTCATCGCTTCGTTCGCGGCGGCAACGATCGCCATCTCGTTGGCATCGAGGTCGCAGTCGCCCACCGCGACGACCTCGATTTCAACCCCGTAGTCGCCCTCGATACTTGCGGCACTGCGACGCACCGCGTCGGCAACCGTCGACTCTTCGCTGCTGCGCCCGGTGTAGAGCCACGATCGCAGCTCGCGTTCCTGAGTCAAGGCCAGCGACCGCACCAGTGCCGGATCGTCGGCACGGTTTTTGATGAGCACGAGGGTTTGGAGGACGGAGTCGTGGAGGTGGGCTGCGATGTCGGCACGCTCACTCTCGCGCGTTTGGGTGATGAGTGAGGTGTGAAGTTCGCGATTGATGGCGATCCACAGCGGAGCGATCACCGCGGCGACGACAGCAACGAGGACAATGGCGTACCCCATGACGACGATGAATTCTCGTGCGGCGAGCCTCCACGCCATCAGCAGCGCCACGGCGGCAACAATGAACACAGTGCCAACGCCTGTGAGCATGAGGAAAGAGGGGGAGCGCCACTGCGCGACTTTTGACGTCTGCGACCACACCATCACCACACCGATGACGGCGAGGACGCCCACGACAACGCCACGCGACATCCCCCACCAGTGGTGCGAGGCGCCAATGACGGCGATGGTGAGGAGGAAGAACAGTGCTGCGGCAAGGAATCCCGGTGCGGCGGCGGTGACGCGGCGGCGCAGTGTCGGTTCGCGCAATGCGGTGGCGAGGCGCGGTGTGCGGTAGTGGCGGTGCCCGTCGCTGACCGGCAGCATCGCCCACAGCCACATGTAGAGGACGACTGCGGGAAATACCAGTACCGCGGCGGTGCACGCGAACAGCACGCGCACCACGGTGACGGAGGTGGCGAAGTGGCGCGCTATCGCGACGCACACGCCGGCAATGAACGGGCGCGGTTCTGTGCTGTTGGCACTGATTGCCGCTCGAGGTACGCGCACCAGCGGCGGGCGAGTCGTCGTGCTCGCCGCGAGCGGTGACGGTGTGTCGAGGGGCGTGTTCACACGTCCATCGTGCCACGTGTGCGACCTGTTCTTCCTCGATTGCACGGGGTGATCAGGACTCGATCAGGGAACAATCAGGGGGACTCCCCATGGCTGCGGCGTGACGCGCGGCGAATACTGGTGTCATGAGTTATCAGCAGCCATACCCGAATGGACAGCAGTCTTCGCCGTTTTTCACTCCGATCATTTCGTCGTCGTGGCGTCGCCCGTCGCAACGCTACATCGGCGGTGTTTGCGCGTCACTCGCTCAACGCTCGCAAATCGACGTGACGTTGATTCGCGGTATCGCCATTGTGGCGCTGATTATTGCTACCCCGCTCGCGCTCATCCTCTACACCGTGGCGTGGATGCTCATCCCCGACGAGGCCACCACCCGCATTGAGCTCGACGAATGCCTCCACGGGCGTTTCACCATCACCCACTTGGGGATCATCCTCCTGCTAATCGGCAGCTTCCTACCGATTGGCCTGTTCCCGAGGATGATGGGGCTACCGCTGTTCAGCACCGTATTCTTCGGGATCGTCGACTCTGACGTCGCTGATTTCTTCCAGGTGATCTCGGTGATCGCGATCCCTGCGTTGATTATTGCGGCGATTGTCATCGTCGCGGTGTCGTCGCATCGTCGCACGCCACCCCCACCGGGATCACCAGCACCAGGATCACCAGTTCCGGGGGTTTCTGCACCGGCACCTCACGTCCCTCAGCCGATGATGGCGCCGCGTCCAGCGATGATGGCACAGCCAACCATGAATCCTCAGATGGGTGCGCCGATGGCGGGCAACCCGACGCCTGCCCCGATGCCTGACGGTCTACGGTCGACACCAA
This sequence comes from Actinomycetes bacterium, assembly GCA_023420745.1. Lineage (GTDB taxonomy): Bacteria > Actinomycetota > Actinomycetes > Actinomycetales > Actinomycetaceae > Gleimia. The sequence goes on along the minus strand of JAEZVQ010000118.1, from coordinate 490 downwards.
TGCCGAGTGGTCCACGACCGATGCCGATAGCTGGCGCAGCGGTTCCGCCCCCCATGTCGCCAATGGGCGCGATGGCACCGGCACCTCAGTTCGGCACTGCCGTCGCGCCCATGATTGCGCCACGCGTCCCCGGCCCTGGGTTGGGCACGTTCCTCGCGCTAACCGGTCTCACCTCGCTGACATTTGCCGTGACGATTGCGCTGACGGCGTTCAGCCTCATCCATCCGGTGTTTATCGGATCGATCACCGTCGGCACCACCTTCATTGCGGCCGGTCTTGTCCTCATGGTGAACGCCCTGCGAGGCAAGCCGGGAACGTGGCTGACCGTGTTGAGCATCTTTTGCGCCATATTCGCAGCGGGACTGTGGATGGTCTTGATTAACGCGTCGCCGTTCTACCCGCATGCACTGTGATCGGCACCGAACATCACATGTGACTGCGATTCTTGATGGAGGAAGGAAAAGACAATGACTCGCCCCGACGAACAACC